>JAUWOH010000289.1 GCA_030612225.1 Desulfobacteraceae bacterium | reverse complement strand
TCCGGCGGTTTGAAGCCGGATGCTGTCTTTTTCAAGAGTAATCAGCCTTTTTTTGTACAGGTTGCCGATGGCCTTCTTGAATGCTTTTTTGCTGACGCCGAAAAGGTCGGCGATTGCTTGTGGCCTAGATTTATCGGTAACTGCAATAAACCCATCCTGTTGCTGTATTTTTTCCATAATTTTTCTGGACAGGACATCGATTGCTTTGTAGCCGAGCTTTTGCAGGCAAAGGTCTATTTTTTTATCGTCACGCACTTTTTTGATAAACCCGTCAATTTCTTGACCGATTTTCAGCGGCTGGAACACTTCGTTTTTATACAGGATGCCCTTTTGGGTGCCATTGATGACGGCGATAAATCCCATCTCGGTTCGATCGGAGATGAACAGCGCTACTTTTTGGCCCTCATAAAAACCGGGGGCCGGGTCTTTTTCAGTTTCATAGGTTTCAACCGCCTTGTTTTCCAGCTTGCACTGCCTTTTATCCTCTTTCTTTTTTTTCTTGACCAATTCTTTCTGACGTTTCTTGAACTGGAAATGTGATCTTGCCATGGCGTTTCCTTCCAAGTCGATTGTCGGTTCGATAAGATCGCTGATAACAGGAAAAAATTTCACCCGGCGTAATTGTGGTTTAATGCAAGCGATCATTAAAAAAAGGCATCACCCGTTTCACAGGTGATGCCTTTAATTGCCTTAAAAAGCAGGTTAGGCAGCGGTCACATTGGCAGCAGCCGGACCTTTTGGCCCTTGCTCTATGTCAAAGGTCACACTCGCACCTTCGCTGAGGGATTTAAAACCGGTCGCATTGATTGCGCTATGATGCACAAACACATCCGGTCCTTCTTCCTGCTCAATGAATCCAAAACCTTTGCTGTCATTAAACCACTTAACAGTTCCATTTATCATAATATCATCCTCCTTTCGAAATATTTCAACGTTACAAACTGAAGGATGATAGCGTTTAACAAACGGATAATCCCAACAGAAAGAAACCCTCCCGCCAATTTACGGCGGGACTTAATTGATGGCACATACTAAGCACCTTTATACGTATTGGCAAGCCAAATAATTATTTATTTTTAATATCAACACATCAGAATGAGTTTCTTACTTGTCGAGGCATCCTTTTGTTTTAATGTTTTACAAATTAAAATGATGTTACAAGGGGATATTTCCGGGATATTAGATTATAGGTTTTTTAAGAAAGCACTGGGGCACGTAACAGTATTCTTGACAAAGGCTGTCAAAGACCTTTTTTATAGCCCTTTGTTGGCATTGCTGCCTTGTAATAATAGTTTCTCATTACTTCTTATGCAAGATTCAGGAAATAACTATCTACTCTTCACCCGGCGGTAACGCTTTATATTCGGATTCTTCTATTTCATCTTCTGTTTTTTCAAGTTCAACGATTTGCCTGGCACGCTTCTTCTTAACAATAGCATATGAGATAGTGATTACCAGCAATACAAGCATAGGCAGAAACAGTTCCACCATAGCTAACCGGCCTTCGGCTTTAGCAGGAGCAACAGACTCAAATTTTAGCTGCGCATCTTCTTTTTCGATAGATCGACTATGGAGCGTCAAAGTTGCCGCACCAAGGTATATCATTACAAAAATAACAGCCAGGACACAAAGCCGTTTTTCGATCTTACTCAACATCTTTAACTCCTCTCCGAAAAATATCAGGTTAGGGTTCGCTCAAAAATAAGTTTACATTTTAGCCGCATGGATTTAGGTCAGATTTGTTCGATCCGAGGCTGCAGGTAAGCGAAGACTCCGAAACCGCAGGAATAGCGAGCTATTTCGAGGATTTTGGAGTTGAGGATCGGGCAGGTAAGCGCAGACTCCGAAGCTGGCCTGAATCCGAGATGTATAAAATTAGAAGTTATTTTTGAGCGAGCCCTTAGTAAGGGCGACTTTTGCTCATGGCAACGATTAAGGCGTCATCTTCTCATTTAACCCTGTATTTTAGAATTATGTATTCACTTAATGCGTATTGTCAATATCTTTTTATTTCTTTTTATTTAAGGTCGAAATGGTAATCTGGCCAAGTTATTTAGTGGTTCATTTGCAACCTGAATTCACCACATAAACTGCTTGAACTTTAAATAGTATTGGATGTATAGTTATTTTTTTTAGTATAATTAATATCGGAGGCTCTTTTGCCAAAACTCTTTGAACCCACCGAAATAAACGGCATGGCACTTAAAAACCGGTTCGTCCGCTCCGCCACATGGGAGGGGATGGCTTCAGACGATGGCGACTGCACACCCAGGCTGGTGGAAACCATCGCCCGACTGGCCGAAGGCGGTGTCGGCTTGATTATCACCGGTCATGCTTACGTGAACAAACAGGGCCAGGCAGGTCAATGGCAGCTGGGCATTTATGAGGATAGCCTTATTCCGGGTCTGCGTGAAATGACCGATGCGGTTCATCAAAGGGGCAGCAGGATTATCGCCCAGCTCGCTCATTCCGGTCTGTTTGCCGATCCGTCGCTCACAGGTTATCCACCGCTTGCGCCGTCTGCAATCAGCGGTATTACGCAGCATTCCGTCCAGGAGATGACTATTTCAGACATCCGGAATGTAGTGGAATCATTCGGCCTGGCGGCGCAGCGCGCTCAAAAGTCCGGTTTCGACGGTGTCCAGCTTCATGTCGCCCACGGGTATCTTTTAAGCCAGTTTCTCTCCCCTTTTTTCAACAAGCGGTCTGATCGTTACGGCGGAAATATTGAAAACAGGGCTATCATCCATCTTGAAATACTAGATGCCGTCCGATCTTATGTTGGAAAAGATTATCCGGTGCTGATCAAAATGAACACCAAAGATTTTATAGAGGGTGGCCTTGAACTGGAAGATGCGGTAAAGGCAGGAAAACTGCTGGCGCAAAACAGGCTTGATGCTATCGAGCTTTCCGGTGGAACAGGGCTGTCCGGCAAGTTAAACCCTATCAGAACCGGTATTCGCAAACAAGCGGATGAAGCCTATTTCGAAGATGCAGCTGTTTTATTTAAAGAACATATCAACATTCCTATTATTCTTGTCGGCGGCATCCGCTCCTTTGAAGTCGCCAGGCGTATCGTTAACTCCGGCATCGCCGACTACATCTCCATGAGTAGACCCTTTATCCGGGAACCTGATCTGGTCAACCGTTGGAAATCAGGCGACCGGTCAAAGTCCGCCTGTCATTCCGACAGCAGGTGCTTTGTCCCGACCAGAACCGGCAAAGGAATCTATTGCGTCATGGAAGAAAGGGAACGAAAAAAAGATGGAACAATTTAAAGGAATTTAATATGCATCCAACTCTTATTGAAAAGCAGGAAATTCGCACACTAAAACAGTTTTATAACCTGATGGCTATGACCCGTTATGTTCGATATAAAACGGTTGAAAACCTCTTTAAAGATCAGCCGATTGGGCAAGATTCTATCGCATCGCTGAAAAACGCTCTTTTTTCACTTGAAGATATCCCTTATGAAGACGGATTAAAGATTCTTTATATAGACGACTCAAAGAAAATAAGTGCGAGGCTTATTTATGAGATATCGGAGCTTCAAAAAGATATTTTCTTTCTTGAAAATATTGAAAAACAGTTTATCGAATACCTTGAAAATCTTCATGAAGGATTTATGGAGCAGGTAAACGAAGGCATAGAAAAATTGCAGGATTTAAAGTTTAACTGTTTCATCACAGACCGGGACGGAACTATTAATAATTATTGCGGCAGATACATATCTTCTGTTCAAGCGATTTATAATTCTGTTTTCCTTACCCGTTTTGCCAGGGAAAAAGCTTTAAACCCCATAATTATTACTTCTGCTCCGCTTAAAGGTCCTGGACTTGTTGATGTGAGCGTCAATCCCGATAAAACTTTTATTTATGCCGCTTCAAAGGGAAGGGAATATATTGACCTTAACGGAAAACGAAAGACATATCCCATTGAAGAAAATAAACAGCGGCTATTAGACAAATTGAACAAAAAGCTTTCCGATCTTGTAAAAAAGCCTGCATTTGAAATGTTTTCCATGATCGGTTCAGGCCTTCAATTTAAATTCGGACAGACAACCATTGCCCGCCAGGATATCAGAAAGTCCATCCCTGAACCTGAGTCAGAAGAATTCTTAGAAAAAATCAGGCATATTGTCAGGGAAACAGATCCCGGCAGAAATAATTTTAAAATTGAAGATACGGGTCTTGATATTGAAATAATACTTACAATTGAAGACTCTTTGTCAGGAGCCAAAGACTTCAACAAGGCTGACGCGGTAAATTTTCTTGACGATGCATTAAAACTCAATATGACAAAAGGGCCTCATCTTGTTTGCGGTGACACATCTTCTGATGTTCCTTTGATAGAAGCGGCAATGGCAAAAACGCCTGACACATGGGCTGTCTTTGTTACGGAAAACAGCGAACTTTCTGCAAAAGTAAAAGATATGTGTCCGAATTCCTTTATCGTAACACAGCCTGACATACTTGTCACAATCCTGGTATTGTTGTCGAAATAATGTACAAGCATAAAAAGGAGTATAACATTTTAACTTTATGAAAAGCTGCATTCAGGTATTTTTTTCAATAAGCTAAATTAATACAAAGGAGTAAAAATGGCTTCAACTAAATTCAAAGGCGCAATTTTC
>JAUWOH010000490.1 GCA_030612225.1 Desulfobacteraceae bacterium | reverse complement strand
CACCATTGCAAGAAACAAGATGGACATCATTAAGGTAAAAATTTCCGGTTCAATATAGCGCAGTACAAAGGCATACAAACCACCGGCTATCCCTGCATAAAACGCACTCACCGCAAACGCCAGGGTCTTATACAATAGCAGATTAACTCCCATGGTTTCCGCTGCAATATCTGCGTCCCTGATAGCTATAAAGGCTCGCCCAACTTTGGTCTTTATCAGATTACGCGCAGCAAACGTCAATAATACTGTAATTGTAATTAGAAGATAATAGAAGTCTCTGTCGGAATTTAAGTGCCAGGAACCGATAATCAGTTCAGGAGCATGAAGCCCCTGTCTGCCTCCGAAAAACTCCATTCTGCCGATGACTTGTGTTATGGTGACTCCAAAACCAAGAGTGGCAATGGCAAGGTATGGTCCCTCAAGCCGCAGTGCCGGAAGACCCAGCAGAAAACCAAAAAAGGCTGCCACCAGTGCAGCCGCAGGCAATGCCAGCAAAAAAGGGAAATGCGCTTTGGTCATTAAGACAATTGTTCCATAGGCGCCGATGCAAAAAAAACCGGCATGTCCAAGGGAAATCTGTCCTGTATAACCAACAAGAATATTCAGGCCGATGACAACAATAATATTAATGGCAATGTAATTCGCTACATAAACATAGTAATTTTTAAACAGGAACGGGTATAAAGCAAGGAAGGCAATGAGGACTGTAAACCAGAAAACAACAACTCCCGACGAAAATAACTGCACATCCTCATAATAATCCCTTTTCATGTCCATAAAAAATACTCCGGTAAAATAGTCCCTGATTCAACAAGCGAACTAATATGTTCCTTATGTTGCCTTTATGCCCCGGCCCATAATTTCAATGGCAAGGTCTAAGGTCTGCTTCAAGTAATCTTTCCGGGGATTTATCATCCGCTTGCTTTCTTCCCAGAGCACGGCCCCTGTAAAGATAATCCATATCATATCGCCGAGGGCGATGGGATTGTGCTTTACAAAGCGGCCTTCCTCAATGCCCTGATTAAAAATCTTAGATAGGCTCCTGAGGCATTTTGCACCCATTTTATTAATCTGGCTTGTACGTTCAGGTGACAATTTCTTAAGACCATCACTTGCCTGGAGGTGAAACAGATTAATGAGTATGATAGGATCAAATTTGAAAATATCATACAAAACGTCTTTTAACGCGTCTAACTTTTCTTCCGCGCTTAACACTGTATCACGATAAAGCCCTTCAAACCTTTCCGCCATATATTCTAAGAATTGAAGGTTAAGGGAGGCATAGAGGTCATCTTTATTCTTGAAATAAAGGTATATAGCGGCAGGGCTCAATTCCGCCTCCTGGGCAATATCCTCTATGGTGGCCGCACTGAATCCCTTGGTATAAAAGAGCCGTTTTGCGGCATCCAGGATCTGCTTCCGGCGTATCTTTTGCTGGATGTCCTTCTCTCTCTCTCTTCTTTCCGCTATGCCCAAAATATTTCCCTTTGGCGATAAATACTATTCAGTTTAGTAATAGTTATTTATTTAACGGAATAATTTTCAGCTGTCAATAAAAAACCGGGTCGCATTTTAACTCCTTGATACGCCTGAACCAGTTCCAAAGGTAATATTATTTTTAAAATGCCTTTACCCTGCCTCTTCATATTTTATCGATTTGTTTTACACTCTCTCCAATCCTCAATGTTTATGTATTTGACATGATGGCTACCCTGTTATATTCTGTGACTAAAATACGCCATCAAAGTTGATGAACTCATAAAAAATACCACCAATGGTGCCCGCAGGAAATGCCCTTGGGGTGCTATGGGATACGGTGTTACAAATGAAGAAAATAATCCTTTTTATTTTTTATACCGCATGCTTTTTTTTCTGGTCTATAGCTGTTTTAGCAGGCAGCTGGAATGTGATTACTTCAGAAGAATTCGAAAAAAAGATGACTGA
>JAUWOH010000336.1 GCA_030612225.1 Desulfobacteraceae bacterium | reverse complement strand
AAGGCTTCTGACTGGTCGTTTAAGGATAGCGATAAGAAAGAGTTTACCATGGAGTCATGGGCAGGAAAGGTCCTTATGATAAACTATGTAGATCCGGACGAGTCGGATTTGAATGAGCATTTTAACGATGCCATGAAAAAGGCAAAAGACGACGGGCGACTGAATAATGCAAATTACAAGGGGATGGGGATTGCAGATTGCGCTGCAAGCTGGAAGCCTGATTTTGCCATCCGGATAATTGCAGGGAAAAAGGCAAAAAAGTTCAAGACTGTCATACTTTTCGATTACGATGCCACTTTGCGCGATGCATGGGGCCTGAAAAAGGATACTTCCAACATAATCATACTTGATAAAAGCAGGGTATGCCGGGCTATCGTCAGAGGAAGGGTTCCGGATGATCAGGTGGAAAAGTTGATTCAGCTATGTGTTGATTTGCAAAGCAATTAGAGGAGCATCCCCTCGGGATTTGAGGAGCGTTCCCTCCGGGAACTTGAGGAGCATCCCTGCGGGATTTGATGAGCGGCCTTTCAGACTTCGCCTCTGGCTACGCCGAGACAAGCGGCCTTGAGTTTTTGTGTCAAGCGAAGCGCTCTTCAAGTGAAACGCTCCTCAAGCGAAGCGCTCAGTTACCCTCTCCCTTTAAGGCACATAAGAGCTAATTTAAAAAGAGAGGAAATTTAATAAGTTTACAAGGCAACGGAATCTTTCAGAGGGTTAGCTTTAAGATATTCCAGCCTGTTCAGCCCGTTGACATATGCCTTGGCACTGGCAGTGATAATGTCCGGATCTGCTCCTTTGCCGAGGGCAATAAGGCCGTTTTCTCTTAAACGTACCGTTACTTCGCCCTGTGCATCCGTACCGCCGGTCAGGGCGCTTACGGAAAATCTTAAAAGTTCTGATTCCGTACCTGTTAATTTAGCAATAGCATTAAAAACACTGTCAATAGGACCGTTTCCGTAATCTGCGCCCTGCACAGACCTTCCGTTTATTTCGAGCTTTACACTGGCCATGGGAATAACAGTTGTTCCGCTGGTCACATTAAGATATTCAAGACGGAATATGTCTTTTGTACGCAGGATTCCCTCTGTAACGATTACTTCCAGATCTTCATCAACAACATGCTTTTTCTTATCAGCAAGTTCCTTGAATTTCTTAAAGACCAGTTTTAATTCTTGGTCGGAAAGATCATACCCCAGCTCTTTTAAACGAGAGCGTAAAGCATGCCTTCCGGAATGTTTTCCGAGTACAAGTGTATTTGTGTTAAGACCGATTGTTTCCGGCTTCATGATTTCATATGTCATGGGATTTTTTAAGACACCATCCTGGTGGATTCCTGCTTCGTGCGCAAAAGCGTTTGCGCCGACAATCGCTTTATTCGGTTGAACAATGATTCCTGTAATCATACTGACAAGCCTGCTTGAAGGATAAATCAAGTTTGTTTCAATTCCAGTTGATAAGGGAAGGAAATTCGGCCTCGTGTGAAGCGCCATTATAACTTCCTCTAAGGATGTGTTCCCAGCTCTTTCTCCTATACCGTTTATAGTTACTTCTGCCTGTCTTGCACCGGAGTTTATTGCGGCCAGGGTATTTGCAGTGGCAAGTCCGAGGTCATTATGGCAATGAATACTTAATATCGCTTTGTGGATATTAGGAGTATGGCTCAGGACATATTTTACAAGTTCTGAGAATTCTTCCGGAATTGCATAGCCTACTGTATCCGGCAGGTTGACTGTTGTGGCTCCGGCTTCTATTGCTGCTTCGAAAACCTTGCACAGAAAATCCCGGTCGCTCCGCGATCCGTCTTCAGCGGAAAATTCCACATTATCGGTAAACGACTTGGCATATTTGACGAATTCTACAGCAGTCTTTACTACCTCATCCCGTGTCATTTTAAGCTTGTAGTCCATATGGATATCAGAAGTGGCGATAAAGGTGTGTATCCTGGGTTTTGCTGCATGGCCAATAGCTTTCCAGGCACAGTCGATATCTTCTCTTGATGTCCGTGCAAGGGCGGTAACCTCGGGCTTTTCAAGTTTTTGCGCTATCTGTGAAACCGCATCAAGATCTCCTTTGGAGGCCGCCGGAAAACCGGCTTCAAGAATATCCACCCCAAGTTTTTCCAATTGAACTGCAAGTCGCATTTTTTCAGCAGCATTCATGCTGGCACCAGGAGATTGCTCACCATCTCTCAAAGTTGTGTCAAAAATGTATACTCTGTCTTTCATGGTTTTCCTCCTTTTTAATAAATTATTCTGTAATTTGGTAAATTTTTAAACCACCTCTTTTGGACGTGGTCAGAAATAATTGGCTTTGCCTGAATAAATAAGAGTGTCTAAAGTGAGCTAAAGTGACTAAAGTGTCTAAAGTTGTGGTGTCGCTTCGCTCCAGGCTTCGCCTTTGGCTACGCCCCGGCAAGCCATCTTTTTTAATAAAATAGACAGTATTCCTTAACTTTAGTCACTTTAGCTCACTTTAGACACTTTAGTCACTTAAAACATGGTTTGCCCGATAAACCCTTCGAGGGGCAAATCAAAGCCACATCCTTTGGGCGTGTATTCTTCATTTTGACAATTTATATTGAAAACTATCAGCCAGGGCCTGCCAGCTTGCTTCTATGATATCAGGGGAGACGCCTATTGTACTCCAGATGTCATCCTTGTCCCGTGATTCTATAAAAACACGCACCTTTGCAGCGGTTCCGTCACGACCGTCAATTACGCGTACTTTAAAATCGACAAGACGCATGGCATCAAGATCAGAATAAAACTTATCGAGAGCCTTTCGCAGGGCATTATCAAGTGCACTGACCGGCCCGTTGCCTTCGGCGGCTGTTATCTCTTGTTGTCCATCAACGGCAATCTTGATGGTTGCATGGGATGAACAGGGACGATTTTTATCCTTTTCAATAGTGACCCTGAACGATTCCAGTTCAAACAGCGGTTTAAACTGTTCAGTGAACTTTTCCACAAGGATTTTAAATGAACCATCTGCTACATCAAACTGGTATCCTTCCTGTTCCATATTCTTTATTTTAGTTAATATTTTATTGCTGTCATGTCCATTGCCGCCTAAGTTAATTCCGAGTTCCTTGGCCTTGTATTCTACATTGCTTTTGCCTGAAAGATCGGAGATAAGAACCCGCCTCATGTTTCCGACAAGTTCAGGATCTATATGTTCATACGCTTTAGGCACTTTCATAATAGCGCTTACATGAATACCCCCTTTATGGGCAAAAGCGCTTTTACCGACAAAGGGCCTGCTGTTTAACGGAATCATATTAGCGGTTTCGCTGACGAACCTGGAAAGTTTTCTTATTTTTTCGAGATTTTCCATTGAAACACATGACAGATTCATTTTTAAACTGAGAATCGGAATGATTGAGGTAAGGTCGGCATTCCCGCATCTTTCTCCATAGCCATTGATTGTACCCTGTACCATAACAGCGCCGGCCTTTATTGCAATTATGGAATTTGCAACAGCCAGCCCGCTGTCATTATGAGTATGGATTCCGATTTTAACCGGCAGGGCATCTGTTTTGCCTGTATATTTTTCGTTTAAGATATTATTTACATGGTTCATAGTAGATTCAATATCAAAGGGCAGGGTCCCGCCATTGGTGTCACACAGCACAATGATATCCGCACCTGAGTCAATGGCGGAAAACAGGGTTTGCATTGCATAATCTTTGTCATCCTTAAACCCGTCGAAAAAATGTTCTGCGTCGTAAATGACTTCTTTATTATTTGTTTTCAGGTGCTCCACGGAATCGCGTATCATTGCAAGGTTTTCTTCAAGTGTATTGTCCATGACCTGCTCAACATGAAGGCCCCAGCTTTTTCCGAATATGGTAACAGCCGGTGTGTTGCTTTCAAGAAGTGCCGCAATATTATGATCTTTTTTTACATCAATACCGGGTTTGCGTGTTGAACCGAACGCAGCTAACCTGGCATTTTTAAATTCTGTATCTTTTGCAAGATCAAAAAATTTCTTATCCCTTGGGTTGGAACCAGGCCAGCCGCCCTCGATATAATGCATTCC
>JAUWOH010000157.1 GCA_030612225.1 Desulfobacteraceae bacterium | reverse complement strand
GGGCCTTTTTCTGCCCACGGCTTTTAGCGCTTAGTTAAATTTCTTACTGACTTTGGCGCACCCCAGGCAGAATGGTATTAAAATAATAATACCTAAAAAACCAGAAAAATCTGCCTGAAAAATTGTTTGCCACTTGAAATTATCCTTTAAGTTACCATTTGAGTTAACAGCTTCAGCATAGTTATATTAGCAGATTCTGATTGTCAAGATATTTTTAACCCTAGGACCAGTTCCAAAAGTAACATTATTTCCAAATGCGGTTACTCTGGACCGAGCCCTAAGTAAAAGGTTTCATGCCATCAAGTCTATTCAATTACTTTACTTTCGACAAGTTTATCATCTTCATAAATTAATAGCGTTGCACCCTTTTCATTCGGAACAAGGAGCCAGATTTCTTTGCCTGGTTTTACATATTCATTAAGAAGGTCATTTGAAAAAGTTAAACCTGTTAAACATACACGAATATGTCTTTTTAATAAACCATGTGTTGTTCTGTATCGAAAAAAGTTCCCGTTTTTTGTACCGGCTAAATACTCTGAAGATTGTGTGTCAGGTTTTCTATTTAATACAAGATTAACTAAACTACCTTCAAGTACCAGAGATTCTGCCAAAGGATCCTGGGCGGTAACAGTATCTTTTGGCTTATCTGCAAAAAACAAAGATTTTATTTCTCCAAGATTAAGATTGCTTTTTTCAATCAAACCTACAGCAGCATCAAGAGTAAGAGCATTTAAGACCGGCATTTTATATGCTCTTGGCCGGATTCCGAGGCTTAGCAGGAGGTTTACACATCCGCCCCTGGTGATTTGAGCACCAGGCGATGGGACCTGGGCGATAATATTGTCTTTTTCAAATATACTGCTGTATGTTACGGATTGTTCTTCATGGCATAACCCATTTTCTTCAATTATTATTCGTGCTTGCTGAAGAGAGAGCCCCCGCAGGTTAGGCATTAAAATATTTTTAGCCCCTTTGGAAATTATTATTTTAATGTCGCGTCCCTTTTTTATTTCTACGCTTGGTTCCGGCTGCTGAAAAATTATATGATTTTTTGGAATATCTTCGCTGTATTCAAATCCTTTAACTTTTGTGTTTAGCCCCAGGTCAGTTAATATTTCAAGAACATAAACAACTTCTTTGCCTATAAGATCAGGAACTATAACAATATCTTCACTTTTAATTAATAGTGTCAGGGTCAGATATGCACTAATCCCGGCAAATATAATAAAGGATAGTACCAGGGCTGCTATTTTTCCGATTTTTAACGCTGAGATTTTCATTATTTTTTACCGGATCTAAAACCGGATAACCTGAATGCGGCTTTTCAAAAGGTAAAAATGTTAAAAAGGCTTTTTCTGAAAACAGACAGCAAAAAAACCGTCCATGTTGTTTTTATGCGGTAAGGTCTTCAGATACCTGTTTTCTGACACCACAGAAGTGTGACTATAAGATATCAGCCCGGAAATATTTTTTATTTCAAATTCTGAATGCCTGCTCAAAAACTTTTTTACAACCTCTTCATTTTCTTCGGGTTCCGAACTGCATACTGCATATACCAGAATACCTGATGGTTTAACAAGGCATGCCAGGTTTTTAAGAAATAATAATTGTTTTTCTTTATAATAGTTTAAATTTTTTTTTGATGTTGTCCATTTTATATCAGGATTTCTCCTGATAACACCCATGCCTGAGCATGGGGCATCTAAAAGGATGCGGTCAAACAACTTAAATCTTTTTATGTCCAAAGGCTTTTCAAGATCACAGGTAAGAGGTGTAATAATAGAAAAACCTAGCCTTTTCATCCCGGAAACAAGTCGTGATAGTTTACCTTCATCTTTATCAATGGCGAAGATAGTGCCCTGATTTTTCATTATCTGGGCAATATGTCCGGTTTTGCCTCCAAGACCGGCACATGCATCCAGAACCGTATCCCCGGGACGGGCATCCAGTAAAAGTGTAACAAGCTTGGCGGCTTCATCTTGCACGACGAACCAGCCATCCTTAAAGCTTTTAATATCAGGGATAGATGACATCGGGTTAAAAAAAGAAATACCATCAGGTGAATAGGTCGTGTATACAATTTTTTCAACCTCTTTTTTAAGGGAGTTTAATAAATTTTCTCTGGTCGTTTTGAGAGTGTTTGTGCGTATGGTAATTGGGGGAATGACATTTACGGCATCGCAAAGCAGGGCAGTCTCTTTTGGTCCGTAGCGATGGAGCCACCTTTTTATCAGCCATTTCGGGAATGAGCTTTGAGCGGCTATGGTAGATACCGGATCTTTTTTTGAGTCAGGGAAGGGGACCTTTTGAAAATTTTTAGCGGCATTTCGTAAAATAGCGTTTACAAATCCCACAACCCAGGGTGCGGCAGAAGACTTTGTCAGTTCAACAGATGTGTTAACTGCAGCAGATACAGGTATCCTGGACAAATAAATAATCTGGAAAAGACCAAGCCTTATAATATTTAATGCTTTTGGGTTGATCCTGGTTAATGGCGTATTGGAAAAATGTCCAATTATATAGTCTAACCTGCCTCGCCATCTGATAACACCGTAAACCAGAGCGTTTAATAGTGAACGATCCTTTTTCGAGAGTAAATCCGTCTTATCGGATGAAGCTTCCAGAACACTGTCAAGGGTATTATTACCTTTATCCAGGATGTTTAAGATGAATAGGGCGGTTTTGCGTGCATCGGGCTGGTTGTTTTTTACTGTATGATGATTTCTGGATGGTCCGCTTACAGCCCCGTTTTCAGCGGGGCTTCGCTTCAAATGGCTTTTTCGGATTCTGGTTTGTCGGGAATGCTTAATATAGGGTTTTATTTCATTTGTCATCGGATGATTAAATGAGGTAGTTTCAAAATGTTCAATTTTGTTCGAGATCAAGGAAGACGAAAATTTTAACCACAGGAATACATGTAGTATTTCGAGGATTAAAATTTGAGCCTGACGCAGGTGTCGGACAAAAGGGGACGTTTTGAAATTGCCTCAAATGTGAGCCTTTCGTCAATGCTAATTTAGAACAGATCCGGGAGGCATTTGGTTTGCCCGGAGATCATTGTATTTCACATCTCTCCTTTCTTCAGGGCTCGGTAAAAAATAACTTAGTAGAATTTGGGCCCAAATTTGCCGTAGATTTAATCGATCTGATTGAGCAGGTAAGCGAAGACTCCGAAACCGCAGGAATAGCGAGCTATTTCGAGGATTTTTGCGATTGAAGATCGGTTAAAGATATGGTAAAGTTGGGATGTGCCGCGAAGCAAATGCCCTTGGGGTGCAAAAATGCCAAGTTATTTTTTACCAAGCCCTAAGTTAGATGATCAGATCTACAGTGTTTTCTAGATCATACGCAAGCTAAGCATAAAAAACAACAGGTATGTGTGATTTGGTGTCTACAAAGGACTGCGTTTGATTAGCAGGGACGTATCCCCGCTCTATCGTTTTTAAAGCAGATGGCAGGAACCTGCGAAATGATCGGTAGGTCAGGCTTAAGTGGCTGCCGATTAATCGTATTTTGGAGATTTTACAGACAATGATTGTGCTGCAGAAAGCCTTTATATGGTTGCCTTTTTTAGTGAAATGACTTAGAGTTGAGTAAGATGAATCAGAAGGATAGTTTGTCCAGGTATCCCAGGGATAAAGGAGAGAGTATGAAAAAGGTCTTATATGGTTTAAGTGTTGTAATGCTGGTTTTGTTGGGATTTGCAATCTATTATCTGGACGGCGCGATGCCGATAGGGAGTGGCTATTCAGCCAAATATGTATGCTCACAAGTGTTCCTGGCCGACAGGGACCCGGATAGTGTTTTTAAAAATGATGTGCAACCAACCAATCCTTTATTTCTATTGTTTTCCAATGAGGTTGACTACAGTGCGAAAACAGTTACCTCCAAAGGCTTGGGATTCTGGCACCCAAAGACCGCTGTATACAGGGAAGGTTTCGGCTGTACGCTCGCTATTGATGTCAGTCGGGAAGAACTGATGAAACAGGCTAAGGGTGCTATTGGGCAATCGAGTCCGGATATGAAAAAACCTTGGCCTGCAGGTGAACTGCTTGACTTATCATCCCTGCCGTAGGAGGTGGATCGTGAGCAGTTAAACCGGGTTATCGAGGAGGCCTTTACCGAGCCATCCGACACCAGTCAACGGAATACGCAGGCTGTTGTTATTGTATATAAGGATCGTATCATCGCAGAAAAATATGAAAAACAATTTTCCCCTTTCATACCAATGCTGGGGTGGTCAATGTCTAAAAGTGTTACCAGTGCTTTGGTGGGGCTATTAGTTAAAGCGGGAAAACTCAATATTGAAAATACCGCCCCGGTGGCTTCATGGCAGCACCAGGATGATCCCCGTAGTAAAATCACACTGGATCAGTTGTTAAGGATGTCCAGTGGTTTGGAATTTGAGGAGGTGTACGGACCATTCAAAGATGCAACCTATATGCTTTATGACAGCAAAAGTATGGCAGATTATGCGGCCGCAAAACCATTGGAGTCAGAACCTGATGGAAAATGGAACTATTCCAGTGGCTCGGCTAATATTATTGCCCGCATTGTAAAAGACGCGGTTGGCGGGACACTGGTATCATTTAACAATTTTGCCAGGCAAAACTTGTTTGACCGTATCAACATGTATTCTGCCGTCATCGAGCCGGATGCCTCGGGATCGTTTGTCGGTTCCAGCTATATGTTCGCAACAGCACGGGATTGGGCGCGCATCGGTCTGTTATACAAAAGCGATGGTGTCTGGGGAGATGATAGAATATTACCGAAAGGATGGGTAAAATATTCGACAACGCCTACTCCCAAAGCACCCATGGGAGAATACGGAGCCCAAATCTGGTTGAATTCCGGTGAAAAAGGGAACCCCTCTAATAGAAAGTACCCTTTGCTGCCTGTTGACTTATTCTATTTTGGCGGGTTTAATGAGCAAATCGTTGCAGTTATTCCGTCACGAGATGTTGTAGTGGTGAGACTGGGAGTTACTCATGACGAGGACTCCTGGGATGTGGAAGTCTTTATCCGGGATGTTTTGAATTGTATTAAATCAAAACAGGATGGGCTTGCTGAGTATGCTCATCGTTCACTGTTGACTCAATAAAAAATTACGGACCCGCATAAGGTGCGAGTCCGTAATTATGTTGCAAGCCCCTTAGAAATTGGCATATCAGATCTTTACTGATTTTCCTGCCATTTCTTGAACTCTTTCCATTTTTTCCACTCCAGGAACTCCTGATATTCTTTGGCGCCCTGTTTGGATTTTTTCCACTCCTTAAATTCCTTAAATTCCCCTTTCTCTTTTTTCCACTCTTGAAATTCCTGGAATTCCAGGTATTCCTTGTTGTCAGGCATTTTTTTACCGGTAGCAACGGCGGTATCAGTCTTGCCAGCACCGGATATTTTAGCTGCCGGGACACCAGCTTCGACAGCAGCTTTCGACTTCTTCCCACCCTTCTCGCTTTTCGAATCGTAGAGGGTAAACTCGCCGTCCTCTCCGGAAAGAACACCCGGGCCCTCGGGAATTTCAGATGGCGGGTTATAAACAAACGGCTTGCCGCCGCAGCCCGGCAAAGTCAGCAGTGCAATACTCAATAGACACACCGTAACCATGATAATGGTTTTTGTTTTCATGTGTTCCCCATCAGAATTTAATACGAGTGCCGGCCATGATCTGTTGGATATCGTCAAGACTGGCACCGGAACGGTCGAGCTCATAAAGTCTTGCAGCTGTATAAAATTCGACGCCCTTCCATGGCTTAATAACATAGGCCAGGCCGTAGTTTTTTGACTTGTCTCCTCGCAAATCAAGGTCTTTGGTATGCCCGTATTCTACGGATGCCGCATGTATGCTGCCGAATTGCCACCCTACCTTAACATACCCGTTGTCGGCTTTAACGCTGCCTGCTGTATCTGGGTCTCGCTGGCCCACCGCAAGCGTAACATTTAAGCCAAAAGGCGCCAGCCACGATACGGACCCATCCCACTGGGTGAACTCGCTTGCCCCTCTTTCGTTCGTGTCGACATAACCAAAAGCAGCAGCCAGTTTGCCGAAACTGCCGAATTCACCGGTATACCAGCTGGATACTTCCAATGCGTTGCCGTTGGTGAAGCTGCCGGCAAAAGAAAATCCGGCAAACTTCGGGGTATCATACCGCAGTCGAGAATTGCGGCTCAGACCGTCGAAATTGCTGCGCGTATCACCGACCGTAGTGCCGGAGGGCAAATTGGTGGTCTTGTCGATAAATGTAAACCCATCGGCCGTGCTGCCTACACTCGAATAAGTGATCACCGACGTTCCGGAAAGATCCACCTCGGCTGATCCGTTGGCCGCTCCATCCCCTTTACCGAGGCTGACTTTACCTAAGGAGCTTGCAAAAGTCGCATCAAACCAGCGGTCAAGTAACCTGAAAGAGCCATCGCCTGTATTGGGAATATCAAATGTCGAGGAAAGGTTACGTTGCACATCGAATTCTATCCTGATACCGGCTGTCACCCCGTTGAATTCCTCGCTTCCGGTAAACCGCAAACGCGTGGACGAGTTCTCGTTGTCACCAATGAAAATGTCGTTATCGACTCCATTGTCGGCCCACATGATCAACTGGTTGACCTGCCCTGAAAGTTTGGCTTCCACCGCACAGGCCGGGGAAATATACAGCAATACTGCTATAAGAGAAACAAATGTAATAAGAATTGATCCACAATGCAGTTTCTTCATGTAATCCTCCTATTGTATTAAATTTATTATAATTATATTTACTCCGTCCGCTTGCGGCGGGGAGCTTCATTTTTAAACGAACAGATTTTCAATAGAGAATCATAGTTATAATCTCCATTTCCAGAATTTTAGAAACCTGTCAAAATGCCACATGTCCGAACGGCTTCTGTTCCAAGGTTTTAAACTTGTATAGAAACGTTTTCCCGTTTCATTG
>JAUWOH010000239.1 GCA_030612225.1 Desulfobacteraceae bacterium | reverse complement strand
CGGCGATCTAGATTACGGATTTTCGGGTATTAGTATTGACTCCCGCAGTATTTCATCAGACGAGCTGTATGTCGCAATCAAAGGTGAGATTCATGATGGCCACAGTTTTGCTGAAGATGTAATCCGCCAGGGAATATCAGGGCTTGTTCCAGGGCTTATTATAGATAAAGAAAAGGTAAATAGTCTTCCCGTTAATGAATGGAAAAAAAATAAACTTATATGCCTGGCAGTAAATAATACAACAAAAGCTCTTGGCGATCTTGCCTCTTTTCACAGGAAACGAGCTAATGTGCCTGTTGTCGCCATAACAGGATCAAACGGAAAGACCACTACCAGGGAGATGACTGCTGCTGTTGTTGGGCAACGTTTCGCAACGCTTTCAAGCAAAGGAAATTTTAATAATGAAATAGGACTTCCCCTCACCCTTCTTAAACTCGATCACGGCCATAAGTGTGCCGTGGTCGAACTTGGCATGAATGCTCCTGGGGAAATAGCAAGACTCGCTGAAATATGTATGCCTGATATCGGAGTAATTACCAATATCGGCCCTGCACATTTAGAAGGGGTTGGTTCCATCGAAGGTGTTATGCATGCAAAGGGAGAACTTTTAGATAAAATCAAAGCCGGTGGCACCGCTGTCCTCAATGCAGATGATCACAGGGTTTTGCATCTGGCAGAAAAGGCCTCCGCAAATGTAATTTTCTTCGGCTTGTCCGATGAGGCAACAAGCCGAGCTGAAGCGATTTTAGAGACAGACCGTGGCATTTCATTTACCCTTGTTTTGCCGGAAGAAACAATCACCATCGGCCTTAAAATTCCCGGCATTTTTATGGTTTCAAATGCTCTTGCCGCAGCAGCCGTTGGATATAAGCTTGGGTTATCTGCAAAAGATATAAAAACAGGTCTTGAAGATTTCAAACCGGCCGGCGGAAGAATGAATATTCTTCACACGGACAGGGGAATCAATCTGATTGACGATACTTATAATGCTAATCCCGGTTCCATGGAAGCTGCATTAAAAACGCTGTCAACACTTAAAAAAAATAACAGAGGAATATTCATTGCCGGCGACATGTTTGAACTTGGAAAGCATGCAAAGTCCATGCACGAAACCGTCGGTGCCATGGCTGCAAGCTCCAATATTTCCAAGCTTTACGCAACAGGCGAGTTTGCAATATCGGTTGCAGACGGTGCCATCCTCGGAGGTATGAAATCTAAAAATATATTTATCGGAAATAAAAAAGAGATTTTAAACGACCTGCCCGGATACCTTAAAACCGGAGACTGGGTCCTGGTTAAAGGTTCAAGAGCGATGGGGATGGAAGAGATTGTTGAGAAATTAAAAATTGAAGATTGAAGATTGACTATTTAAGGTCCGCCTCCGGCGGATCAATTTTAAAAAAGGATCATAAAGATAATAGAGCGAAGCGACATCCACAAATATTCAATCTTCAATAATCAATAGTCAATCAGGTACCGGCTTGTCCGGGTTAGGAACTACTGTTTTATGCTTTACCACTTACTATATCCGTTACATACAACATTTTCGGCATTTAATGTATTCAGGTATATTACCTTTAGGGCTATTTATGCAAGCCTGACGGCTTTTTTAATCTGTTTTCTTCTTGGCCCATGGGTCATCAGGAAATTAAGCAATCTGCAGGTGGGCCAGTATATACAAAAAGACGGCCCCGAAACCCACCACAAAAAAGCAGGCACACCGACAATGGGTGGAACGCTTATCCTTTCATCAATTGTAATATCGACGCTCCTTTGGACTAATTTAACCAATTTTTATATATGGATAATACTTTTTGTAATTATAAGTTATGGCCTTATCGGCTTTGTTGATGACTACCTCATGCAGGTTAAAAAACGCAACAAAGGACTGACCGTTCGAAAAAAATTTATACTCCAAACGATCATAGCTCTTATTGCCGGTTTCCTTGTTTGCTCCCAGCCCGACTTTAATACACAGGTAACGGTTCCCTTTTTTAAAAATATCTCACCGGACCTCGGTTGGGGTTATATCCTGTTTGCTGCACTGGTCATTGTGGGAGCCTCTAATGCAGTTAATCTTACAGACGGTCTTGATGGTCTTGCCATAGGCCCGGTTATCATCGCGTCAGTAGCATATATGTTTTTTGCTTATATTGCCGGACACATAAAAATCTCCGATTATCTTCAAGTTAATTACGTGGCTGGTTGCGGAGAAGCTGCCATATTCTGTGGTGCTCTGGCCGGAGCAGGCATGGGTTTTTTATGGTTCAACACATACCCTGCTCAAATTTTCATGGGAGATGTAGGCTCTCTTCCCTTAGGTGCAGCTTTGGGAACAGTAGCGGTTGTTACAAAACAGGAAATACTTCTTGTGCTGGTGGGTGGGCTCTTTGTAGTAGAAGCTCTTTCAGTAATTTTTCAGGTCGGCTTTTTTAAAATGACAAACGGTAGAAGAATTTTTAAAATGGCGCCTCTGCACCACCATTTTGAATTAAAAGGATGGCCCGAACCAAAGGTCATTGTTCGCTTCTGGATAATTGCAATTGCACTTGCACTAATATCAATGAGTACGCTTAAATTAAGATAATGAATTTGTTTAAAAAAAAAGTACTTGTCGTAGGTCTTGGAATGACAGGGGTTTCAACAGCTCGCTTTTTAGCAAATCGAGGCGCATTTGTCACTGTGACGGACATGGCAAAAGAAGATGAGCTTGGCGACACTGTGTCAATCATTCGTGAACTTGGTGTAAATATGGAACTCGGTAGCCATAAAAATAGTACTTTTGAAAATGTGGACCTTATTGTGCTGAGCCCTGGAGTTCCTCATACTATCCCTCAGATTCAAAAAGCTAAAGGCAAAGGAATTGACGTACTTGGCGAAATTGAACTTGCATCAAAATTTATCGATCAGCCTGTTATCGCAATAACAGGCACCAACGGCAAAACAACAACCACAACTCTCTTGGGTGAAATGCTGAAAAGTTCCGGATTTAATGTGTTCGTTGGAGGAAATATCGGCACTCCTTTAATCGGGTATGTTGACAGGAAAGAAAAGGCTGAAATTATTGTTGTTGAGGTAAGCAGCTTCCAACTCGATACAATAGAAAGTTTCAAACCAAAAGTAAGTGTCTTGCTAAATATAGCCGAAGATCATCTTGATCGCTATCCTGATTTTAACGCCTATGTAAAATCAAAATGCCGGATTTTTAAAAATCAGGATTCCGGCGATACAGTTGTTTTAAACGGTTTTGACCCTTTAATCCGCAAATGCACTGAAAATATAAACAGCAGGAAACTCTTTTTTACTGCAAGAAAGGAAAACGAAGAAGGATCAACAGTAAACAAAAAAAATATTAAATTATTTTTTAAAAGCAGTTGCAAAACCCAAAGCCCTATGAATATCGATCTTTCCGGCTCGGGCATTAAGGAAAAGCATAATATTGAAAACGCTTGTGCAGCATGCCTTGCGGCTCTATCCGCAGGTGGAACCCTTGAAGGTATACAAACTGCGCTTGACAACTTCAAGGGACTCCCGCACCGGCTTGAATATGTTGCTATGGTTAATGACGTGAAGTATTTCAACGATTCAAAGGCGACAAATGTTGATGCGGTCACAAGGGCTCTTGAATGCTTCAGCGGCAGGGTAATTCTGATAATGGGAGGTCGTAACAAGGGAGCGAATTTTGATTCATTAAGAGACACCGTTCGACACATAACAAAAAAGATTATTGCTATCGGAGAAGCAAAAGGAAATATAATATCTTCTTTTAATGATGTTGTACCTGTAAATACTGCCTCAACAATGGAAGATGCTGTTTTTACAGCTTGCGATTCAGCAAAACCCGGAGATATTGTTCTATTATCCCCTGCATGTTCAAGTTTTGACATGTATGACGATTATACCCATAGAGGCAAAGTCTATTGCGAGGCGGTTGAACTACTGAAAAAAGGCGGGGAGAAAGCCTGTGATCGGAGATAAACAAAAAGAGCAAGGAGCAGCATATGACGTGAAACTTCTGTTTCCAGTTCTTTTCCTGGTCGGCATAGGTATTGTCATGGTTTACAGCGCCAGCTCCGCTCTTGCACTAAAAAAATTTTCAAACGACTACTTTTTTTTAAAAAAACAGGCATTTTTTGCTCTGGCTGGCATTATTACGCTGGTTGCCTGCAGACATTTTCCATATAAGCATTTTCGTTCTTTGACATATCCGTTTTTGATTCTTGCTATATTTTTCCTTGTAGCGATCAAGCTTTTCGGTCTTGGATATTCTGCCGGGGGCTCTATGCGCTGGCTAAGAATAGGTAGTTTAACGTTTCAACCCTCGGAATTTGCCAGGTTTGCATTAATAATCTACCTTGCCTATTCCATGGATAAAAAAAAGGAAAATATTAAAGATTTTTCCGTCGGCTTTTTGCCACATGTTTTGGTGCTTGGTATTTTTACAACTCTTATTTTAATGCAGCCTGATTTTGGCGGCGTAGTTATCGTCGGAGCAATCACATGGCTTATGTTGTTTATCGGTGGCGTACGGATCTCTCATCTGCTGTTATCTCTGCTCTTCGTTTTGCCTGCTGCATATATTTTTATGATCAGCGCAGAATACAGGATTAAACGTATAATAAGCTTCTTGGATCCATGGCAATACCCGTCAGATGAGGGGTACCAGATTATTCATTCCCTTATGGCATTTGGTACAGGAGGAATTTGGGGAACAGGCATCGGGAAAGGTTATCAGAAGCTGTTCTATCTTCCCGAACCCCATACCGATTTTATTTTTTCCGTCATTGGTGAGGAGCTGGGTCTTATAGGTGTTTTGTTTATTATAGCTCTTTATGTACTGATCTTCTGGAGAGGGATCATTATTGCCAGAAATGCAAAAGATACATTTGGCGCATTTATTGCTACGGGGCTTACAATAGCAATTGTTCTTCAGGTTTGTGTCAACATGGGGGTTACATTAGGACTCCTGCCGACAAAGGGACTTACCTTACCCTTTTTAAGTTATGGCGGCACATCACTTTTGATAAATATGGCTTCCATAGGAATACTGATGAATATTGGAGCAACGCCAAAAGAGGAATGATAATATAGTTCATTGAAAATTTGTCTGATTTTACTCAAATAGTTTAATATTGCTACTTTTAGTAAATATTATTTGAATACCCGCCTGCCATAGCCCTTTATGGGTGTTGGTACTTATTCACTCTATTATTATAGCATAGGGCGGCCAAAGCAATTCGTACAAAAAGGCATTGGCGGGCAGGTCGAATATCGAACAAGGAATTTCGAATGATGAA
>JAUWOH010000476.1 GCA_030612225.1 Desulfobacteraceae bacterium | reverse complement strand
TTTAGTCACTTATGCATTTTAGTCACTTATGCATTTTAGTCACTTATTTTCGGAATCTCACCATTTACGAATAAAACGAGATCGCATCTTCCTTCATCAAGCGAAAACTTTACATCCGATACAAGTTCTTCCCCGTCATTCCCTTTTATATCTTCACCTTCGGGAATAATCATAGGTGCACCGATGTTAAAAACAGCCTGCTTCCCACCAATTACCGGCAGAATATTTCCGCAAATAATGTTTATTGTTTCTTTAAGGGCATCACTCTGATCCTCCGGTGTAGTTTCATCTTCATCATCAACGCCGAGCATGTTAACTGCAATTTCCGATAACACTTCCCCTGAAACCTTCATGCCAAGTGTCCCTGAAAAAGGACCTGTAAATGAAACACTCACCCCTGTATCAGGATCTTGCTCGATTGATTCTTCCGGATCATAGGGAGATGCAAACATAAATACCAGCTTTTCTAAAGTCTCTGCGGTTACTTTTAAAATTTTATTGTCTATTTTCTCATTCATCGCCTTCTCCTACTCCCGTGACTTCATAAATTGTATCCCTGATTATTTCCGGTGTAAAAGGTTTTTGAATAAACCTTGCGCCTTTTCCTTTTAAACGCTCAATACGCGTACTGCTCCCTTCAGTGGATATGACAATAACCGGAATATCTTTTATTTCAGGCTCTTGCTGCATTTCATCTATCATTTCCTCGCCATTCATTATCGGCATATTGATATCTAAAATAACGATGTCAATCCAGTTTTTGCCCAGCTCTTCAAGTCCTTCCCTTCCGTTTGCAGCCTGCTTTATCTCTCCGATGGGAATGCCGCACATACCCATGGTCTTTATAATCATCTTCCGCATAACGGCGCTGTCATCTACAACAAGTATATTAAGTGCCATTTTTCAATCTCTCCTCAAACCTGAACTTCCTGGTTTGTTTCAAAAACATCCTCCAACTCACTGACCCAGTCCAGTGTGTGGCTGGCAACCTTTTCAAGGTGAGCCGACTTTATGCCAAGCCTTTTAGAAACCACAGGCGACGGTCTGTACTGCAGGCCTTCTCTGCCCACACCGATACCAATCATCAAGCACAGAACATTTGCCACATGAACTATATCGATTAACGTGCTTGTCTCATCAGCAACATCAGGGGCATGGTGCCACCTCACAGCGCTGACAATGTCCGCAGGCAAACCCCAGCTTTCAAGTATTTTTGCCCCAATTTCAGCATGGTCGGTTCCAAGTACAATCTGTTCCGCCACTTCAAATGAAACATTTTTTGATGTTATCTTTTCAATTTTTTCAATATCATCCTTCACAAATTCTCCTAAAACAAGCTTTCCCACGTCATGAAGAAGTGCCGCAGTAAATATTTCATCAGCTTCAGGAGCATTAAGTTCTTCTATCAGGCCTTCTGCTGCAACAGATACCGCAATTGAATGGCGCCACATTTCACCAGGCGGCAGTTCATAACCCGGAACTGGTTTGTTCATCACTGAGTTTACGCAGGATGTCATCACAAGCTGCATCAATCTTTTTGCGCCAAGAAGAACAATTGCCTTTTGTACCGATCCAATTTCAGATGAAAATCCGAAATAAGCTGAGTTTGACAGCTTTAAAACATTTGCAGTAAGACCTGGATCCATGCGAAGAATCTCTTCTATCTCGGCCACGGCAGCATTGGAATCATCAAGCAGGGAAAGCAGTTTTGTCGTTGCACCAGGCAGACTTGGAAATAACTCCACCTTTGCAATAATATTTAAATCTTCCATTGATAAACCTCGTTGAGTGGTTAAATCGTTATGTTGTTGAGTAGTGATTAAAAACCTCCGTCTGTTAATCCACTCAACCACTCTTCCACTCTTCCACTCAACTGATATAAAGTTACAGTTCCTCTTTTACTCCGCCGCTGCTTATAATTGTTTGACCGGTTACCAGGTCAAAGTTTACAGTACGGCTTTTTGTTCCGCCTATATCTTCTGCTTTCAAAAGGATGTTGTTCTTCCATAAAAGCTTTTTTAGTACCGTGTAGTTACGTTCGCCTATCTTGAACATTTCATTTCTTCCCATGGGATTACCGCAACCGGCAGCTTTTACCACCAGCCTCGATTTTTTTGCACCCATTTCGTACAATGTTTTAAACAGGGTCGGGACTCCTGTATCAACGAACATGTACGGATTTGCCTGTGCTTTTTCCCTG
>JAUWOH010000392.1 GCA_030612225.1 Desulfobacteraceae bacterium | reverse complement strand
ACGTGCAACTTCATCATAAAGCTCGGCATAAGTCATCTTTATGGAAGGTTGATCTTCTCCTTTGAAAATCAGGGCCACATGGTCGTCTCTGTATCGAAGAAGATTTTCAGCAAAATTGAGTTTTGCTCCGGAAAACCATTTTGCGCCGGGCATCTTATTTACATCATCAATGACTTGATTATATGGCTTTGAAGCCTTGATGTCAGCAAATTCCCACATTAATGCCCAGAACTCCGGTATGTTTTCTATCGACCACTGATACATCGAAGCATATCCAGTAAAATCTTTTCCAAGTTTTTCATTCACAAAATTCATAAACCGGTACATGTTTGTACCTTTTACCCTCTCATCTGAAGGCTTCCATAACTGTTTACCCATGATTAGTTCCCCTTGTATGATTAAAAATTCAAGTATCAAGCCGTGAACGGCTACAGAAATATGCCTTATTTAACATTCAATTTCAAGGTTTTAATTCTTGCATGAAACCAGTTTTATAGTATAAGTTCACTAGTAGTAAATTATAAGAAGAAATATCATGCGTATTGTTGACCTGCGATCCGACACAATCACAAAACCAACCCCGTCCATGCAAAAGGCCATGGCACAGGCAGAAGTCGGAGACGATGTATTTGGTGAAGACCCTACGGTTAATCGCTTAGAAGAAATGGCTGCTGATCGTATGGGAAAAGAAGCAGCGTTATTTGTTGCAAGCGGAACAATGGCTAACCTGGTCAGCGAGCTCGCACATTGCGGCCGAGGTGATGAGATGATCCTTGGTGATCAGGCCCACATTTTTTTCTATGAGCAGGGAGGTTCCGCTGCCATAGGCGGAATTCATCCCAGAACCGTACCCAATCAGTCTGACGGCAAAATAGCTCTTCAAGACATCGAGGCAGCCATTCGTCCGGACAACATACATTTTCCACGCACCAGAGTTATTCTTTTGGAAAATACACATAACCGTTGCAACGGAAATCCTCTGGAAGTTGAGTATATGGACAGTGTGGGGAAACTGGCTCTCAGTTATGAACTGAAAGTGCATGTTGCCGGGGCCAGGATATTCAATGCCGCTGTTGCACTTGGAGTGGATGCTCGCGATCTTGTCAGTAAGGCAGATTCTGTTTCCTTTTGTCTGAGCAAGGGCCTTGCAGCTCCGGTGGGTTCTCTGGTTTGCAGCACTCGTCCTTTCATTGAAAAAGCTCGTCGTGCCCGTAAAGTTTTAGGCGGCGGCATGAGGCAGGCAGGGATACTGGCAGCAGCCGGCATTATTGCGCTTACTGAAATGGTTGAACGCCTGGCCGATGATCACGCCAATGCCAAAAGGCTTGCTGAAGGTTTGGCAGGAATAAACGGTATTTCAATAGACCCGAAACTTGTAAAGACCAATATTGTGTTTTTTGATATCACACGAAGCGATATGACCGCAGAGCAACTTGCAGGCAAGCTCGCTGACAAAGGCCTTAAAGTCTTACCACTCAGCCCGAAACAACTCAGAGCAGTTACGCATTACCATATCACAGCAGATGATATTGAATATGCACTGGACGTATTTGTAAAAGTGATGGGTTGATTTTTATTGCATTTCCTGATAGTGGGCTATTAACCCATTTATGAGAAATATCATGAAACAACAAGGACCTGAGTTAGGAAATCTTTCATCGAAGTTCTTTGCGTATGTCCAGCTAAAAAAGAAGAGTATCGTCCGTACTGGAGAACTATCCCCTGTACTTGGAATTACCGGATCACAGGAACGCGGAGTATATCTCGTTCCTCCACGCCCGCCTGCCGGCGGCAAATACAGTCCAGGGGCTACCTTATTCTTCAGAAACTAATGGAAGAAAAGAAAGGTGAATATCAGGTTTGTGGGCCAACTGCATTCAATTTCTACGGATTCGATGACCAACTTCCAAGGGATTTGGGGTCGGGGATTTGGGATTTGGGGTCCAGATTTGGGGTCGAGCCACGCTAAGTCTAGATTTGGGGTCGAGCCACGCTAAGTCTCTGAAAAGTTGGGGCAAAAGCTACAAGGATAGCCGTTTTTTGGTCTTAAACATACCATTTTGGGTGCAAAATAACAGCTTTAAGGATTTTTATAAAATTGTATTAGCTTAAAAAGTCCTTTTTGGGGTCAAAAAGAGTCGTTTAAGAAGATTTTAGGGCCTACTTTAAACCTCTTTTAATGTTATTATAGTTGGTTACCGTGGCCCGACCCCAAGTCCGACCCCAAGTCCAAATTAATCTTCCTCAGTCTGCCGGACGTTGAGATTGCGGTGGAACGGGTGAGGATTCGCGTTGCCCAGGGCGGTCATAATGTTGATGAGTCGGTTATCCGCCGCCGGTTTGACAAAGGGTGGAATAACTTTCATAATGTCTATAAAAGTTTGGTCGATGCCTGGGTGCTGTATGACAATTCAGGCGAAAGTCCACAACTGATTGATGAGGGAAAAAAACGATGACAACAACAAAAAAGACAATTCAAGACCCCGATCTCGCAAGGGTTGAAGCTGCCTTGCAGCGGGCCGCTCAAAAAGCCCGCAAAACGGCAAAGGACACTCGAACACCACTTGTTATTTATAAAAACGGTCGAATTATCAAACAACCTGTTGAAGAGGAAATGCCCCAGCAATCGCGGTAAAATCATGTTTGAAGGCCCGGAAAAAAAATTCAGAAGCATATCGCTGATTATTTCATCCATGAACATCAGTATGCACTGCTTGAGCAGGATGAGATCACAGACACAAAATATTATTTTGCCGAAGACCATCTCATCGCCTTTCTCAAAGCAACCCAAAAAGAGACCTTTGCAAGACTGGAAACGGATTACGGAACCGACGCCAGGGATGAAATTTTCAAGGCATTGAAGGACGAATTGCGGGTTTCTCCTCTTGGCTGATCATCCGGAATGGCCTCACCGTGAGGGAACTGGAGTTCAAACTCTATTTTCCGAAACCCCGTTCCAGCGAAAGTATTGCCAATCTGCTCTTTGTCGCCTTTACGGCCACCCCGTCGCCTGCCACCGTGCAACTTTTTGGCTTGCCTTTTGACACTTATTCCGAGGCCGAGGCAATTCATGAAGGATACATTGTAGATGTGGCCACCAGTATTATTTCCTATAAAACCCTTTATAACCTGCATTGCGCCATAATCCACAAGGCAGATGAAGAAAAGGTCTATCCACCCGGGGTGGTGAGCAAAGCATTAAAAAACGTTGCCTTTCAAGACGAGGGTCTTATCCAGTATAAGGCCGAAGTTATGCTCCGCCTGTTTGAGGAACGGATTAAACCGTTGATTGACGGCCACGCCAAGGCAATGATCATTACCAGTTCCCGGCTGGCTGGCTTGCGATATTTTCAGATTATAAAAGATAAGCTTAAAGAACGTAAAGGTGCTGACTATAAGGTGTTGTATGCTTTTTCCGACTTTATCCAC
>JAUWOH010000372.1 GCA_030612225.1 Desulfobacteraceae bacterium | reverse complement strand
ATAGACTTTTTCAAAAACATTTCTACAAACTGCACCAGGGCGGCAATAACCATAATAAATACAATTGTTTGTGAAAAGACGAGCCCCCAGGGTTCAAGGATATATTTTTGTATCGGCCAGGTAATGGCAGCAGCCATCACTGAAACAAAGACTACTGCTGCTCCCATACCGATCGCTACATCAATTGACTTTGAAGTGCCTAAAAAAGGGCAATTTCCCAAATATTGGGCTAAAACAATATTATTTATAAAAATTGCTGCAATAATAAGCATGAAATAATCTGTCATGACTAAAACCTTTTACTTTGCCATGTGGTAATAAAATTCATGGCTGCAAGACACATTGCTAAACATATAAATGCTCCGGGGGCTTCCACCATAAATGTGAAGGGTTTAAATTCCGCCCACATAAAGGGCCTGCCGAAAAAAGTTCCGTAGCCAAAGATTTCCCGGATACCGCCCAGAAACGTCAACGACAGAGTAAAGCCAAATCCCATACCCAGAGCATCGGCAACAGACAGGTGAACCGGATTTCTTGAGGCAAACGCTTCAGCCCGACCTAAAATAAGACAGTTTACGACAATAAGTGGCACAAAGATCCCGAGTTCCTGGTATAGCGGATAGGTAAAAGCCTGCATGAGCAGTTCCACCGTAACCACAAGGGAGGCTGTAATAACAATAAAACATACGATACGAACCTTAGGGGGAATTATCTTACGAACCAGTGAAATGATCAAATTCGACAAAGTCAGCACAAATATTACAGCGCAACCCATACCAAAACCATTATATGCCGTCTTGGTAACTGCCAGGACAGGACACAGGCCAAGAAGCAGCCGAAACGGAGGCAGTTCCAGCCAGAGTCCCTTTGAAAATTCCTTCCACATGCGGTTCATTTTGATTTTCCTCACTCCATATGTTTCCATGCCCTTAAAATTTCAGGCTTTATGGTTGAATAAATATTTACCGATTTTTGCACGGCATCCATCGCTCCCTTTGATGAAAATGTAGCCCCGGAAACTGCGTCAATATCACCCTTTTGTGATTTAAGTGCCAGATTGCCCATAGGATGCTCGAAAAATTGATCGGTAAAATCGTTTTTACTAATGTATGTGCCGATGCCGGGGGTCTCTTTCATCGTGGTGATGCCGATACCGGTTAATTCATCCTTTTTTAAATCAAAGCCCACCATAACGCCGATGTCACCGCCGTATCCTTTTCCGAACCCTTCTATGGCGACTCCTGTGAGATAACCTTTGCTTATGGCGGGAAAGACTGTGACCTGAGTATCTGTTTTATCGACTTTGAATTTTTTCCTCTCAGCGATAGGATTATTATCAAAATCCTTTAAAACATTTTTAAGAGCCGGCCCCTGAACACAGATAAGCACCTGCTCTTCAATACGGCTGAGGGTGGCCTGTTTAACGGTGCCCAGAAGGAGTCCGGCAACCAGACAAATTGCAGACAGGACTAATATCATTTTGATGATTTCACGCATGACTCATCACTTTGTTTTAAAGGGTTTGGGCCGTATTTTATCCAAAATCGGTGTTAATAGATTTGCAATTAATATAGCAAAAGGGACTCCATCCGGATAAACACTATAGACCCGAATGATTATTACGAAAATCCCCCCTATCAGTCCAAAAAGAATCATGGGTATATGTCCCACCGGCGAGGAAGCGGAATCGGTAGCTAGGAAAAAGGCCCCGAAAATCACACTTCCGGTAAGAAGATGAAAAAATGGGTTTGCATACCTTGTGTCGTCTATTAAAAAATAGATCGAGGCTGTCATAAAGACTCCTGCGAGAAAGGCCAATGGAATGTGAGGACGGATGTGTTTTCGTACTATTAAATATATACCTCCCAGGAGAACGCCGGACACTTGCACGGCACCCAAACCGCCAATCTGTTTCCCTAGAAAAAGATCCAGGTAATTAAATCCGGAAACGGCCTCCGGGCCATAAAGCTTGAGCTGACTTAAAGGATATAAAAATTCCGTGTTGAGCATGGATAAATCCATATCCATGAGATATTTCCATGAAATTCTACATACAGCCCAGGCCACAAGAGGAGCGCATAAAGGGCTGGCTCCAGGCCCGCCGAAAAGAATTCTGCCTAAAATTATGCTGAGGCTGCTTCCGACAATCACCAGCCACCATGGAGCAGATGCAGGCAAAAGAAAGGCGAATAAAAGCCCTGTCAGCAGAGAGCTGTAGTCATCAATGCTTACATCCCGGCCTGTGATTTTCAGGCATATCGCCTCAGTCACAACTGCAACAACACATGAAAGAGCCACGACCCTGGCGGCTTCAATGCCGAATTGCATGATTGCTAAAAGTGCCACTGGCAAAAGCGCCAGAATGGTTTCCATCATTAGCCCTGAAACACTTCGGCCACAATGCCAGTGCGGAGGAGTAGAAACAGTCAGAACAGGTTCGCTGATAAAGGGTTTTTTTATCTGACTTGCCATATAAGCCTACCTCTTCGTAACTCAGGTTCAAAGTTCCGGGGTTCACGGTTCACGGTTTGTTGCCTTGATCTTTTTAAAATGTTCGATTTTCATCGCTTTCTAACTTTGATGTCGTCGTAAAAAGTCGGGAAATACCTCTTTTTGTCATTCCGGCGAAAGCCGGGCACGTAGTGAAGCTTTTTGCGCTATCCAGTTGTATCAAAGGGTTACAGCTTTTCTGGACTCCGGTTTTCACCGGAGTGACAGCTTTTTACGAGAACACCAACCTTGAACTGTGAACCGTGAACCTGACTAATTACCGGTATCTTTACTCTCCTGCTGTGCTGCAAGTTCATCTTTTGCCAGACGGATATACTGGAGGACCGGTCGCCTTGCCGTACAGAAATATGTGCACAGCCCGCACTCAAGACAGGATTCTATGCCATACTTTATGGTCTTTTCAAACAGCCCGAACTCTGCCATGCGACTGATTATATTCGGCATAATACGAGCGGGACATTTGAGTACACATTCGCCACAGTTTAAGCAGGGTGCGTCAGTGACAGGTGAAAACGTATCTTTAGGGATGACTAAAATTCCATAAGCATCCTTATCCACTCCCTGGTCCAGGCTGTAAACCGCACTTCCTCGAAAAGGTCCCCCTAAAACAACTCGATCCCCAGGCTGGACAACGATACCTGCATATTCCAATATCACCCTTATTGGAGTACCGATCTTAACCCTGTAATTGACCTTTCCTATTGTTATAATAGTCTCAGTAAGGGGCAAGCCGGTCTCGACGATTTTCCCAATAAAATATAATTGTGGTATAGAAACAGTCGCAACATTTTCCGGCTTATCGAAACCTGTTACAGATTTAACTACAACACGGTTAAGACTGTTAGGATAAAAAGTTTTGATATGAAAGGTCATACATCCGGACAGGTAGGCAGTACTTCGCCCGGGAACTGCAAGTATAGTAGAAGAAGGGGAAATAATTTTTCTAACAAGTTCAAGACCCCGCTCAATAGTCTCTTGATGGTCACGCAAAAGATGATCATAAACACTTATGCCGGGCTCGGGATTAAAGCCGTTTATGATGAGCGTTTTTGCCCTGACAAGATTATTAGTATCTACGCCGAGACCCTTTAAAGTGAGAATAAGTTCTTTACCCGAATCAATC
>JAUWOH010000291.1 GCA_030612225.1 Desulfobacteraceae bacterium | reverse complement strand
CTTTTCCGCAGGATTTCCGGGGTAATCTATCCTATGATCATTGTGTCTTTCTCACTCATTTCCACCCTCGGAATCATGGCTATGGCGGGAATACCAATTACCAATGTCATTCAGATTCTTCCTACGTTTCTTATTGTGGTTGGTATTGGCGACAGTGTCCACATTCTGACGGTTTTTTACAGGATCCATCGCGAGATAAACGATAAACGCCAGGCCATTATTCAGGCAGCGGCCTATGCAGGGCTGCCGGTCTTGATGACCAGCGTGACCACGGCATGCGGTCTGTTGTCTTTTGCCTGGGCGGATGTGAAATCAATAGCGCAACTCGGCTACGTGGCGCCGGCCGGCGTCATGCTGGCTTTTATCTATACCATGGTTTTATTGCCGGCATTGATTGCGATATTTCCGGTTAAGCAGGCCAAACCTGCCCCAAAAGACAAACAACCCATGACGGATCGGCTATTTGACGCTATATCACGGGTTACAACCCGGCGTCCGGTTCTTGTGACCGTAATTTCAGCGATCATCGTGACGGTTGCCGGTTACAGCGCTGTCTCTGTACGGTTTTCCCATAACGCTATGACCTGGTTTCCGAAAAACGCTCCCATCCGGGTTTCGACAGATCTGCTCGATAAGATCAATGGTGGCACGGTAATGCTTGAGGTAACAGTCGATTCCGGCACGGAAAACGGCCTGTATGACCCGAATTTGCTCCAGCGTCTGAATGAGGCGGCAGCCTTTGTTCCAAGTCTCAAGGTCAATGGTATCCAGGCAGCCAAGGCCTGGTCCATTGCAGATGTGCTAAAGGAAACCAACCGCGCCCTGCATGAAGATAGAGATGACGCTTATGCCGTGCCGGACACGCGGGAAATGATTGCCCAGGAATTGATTTTGTTCGAATCAAGCGGCAGCGATGATCTTGAAGATTTTACTGACAGCATATATCAGACAGGGCGTCTTTCCATACTCGCACCCTTTACAGACTCCGTCCTGTACAAGGATTATGTTGAAAAAGTCAAAGAGTATCTCGACAAACAGTTTCCGGATGAAACAGTAATCCTTACAGGTAGCATGGCCCTTTTTGTGAAGATCACCAAAAACTTTATCACCAGTATGGCCAAAAGCTACGTATTTGCAATACTGGCCATCACCCTTTTGATGGTGATCATGATTGGTCGAGTCCGCATTGGGATTATGAGCATGGTTGCCAACATAGTTCCGGTTATCTGCATTTTCGGTGTTATGGGGCTCTGCGATATCCCATTGGATATGGCTACCATTCTTGTTGGCAGCATTGTTCTGGGGCTGGTCGTGGATGATACGATTCACTTTCTTCACCATTTCCGCAGGGCCTATGAGGAAACATCGAGCGTAGAGGCAGCAGTGCGCGAAACCCTGCATTCCACCGGGCGGGCGCTGGTTATTACCAGTCTGGTGCTCTGCGGCGGCTTTTTTATCTACACGACCTCTTACCTTGTGATAAACGTACGGTTCGGTTTGTTAACAGGATGTGCGGTACTTTTTGCCTTGGCAGCGGATTTTTTCCTGGTACCAGCCTTGCTCAGTCTTATATATGGAAAAAGATAAGAGTAGCCGCTCACGGCTTTGATAAGTGTCACAAAAGTTGGAAAGCTCTGTCTCAAACAAAAAACCAATCACGAAAGCCCGAAAAAAGAATTAGGGGCAAAAGATGTTTCGTGCTTTCATCTTTTCGTGTTTTCGTGATAAAAAATAAAATCAGACACAATTCTACAACATAGAAGCATAAAGGCCAAATTTCCAATTTCAACGCTCCGTGTTCCGTGAACGCTTACGCAATGTTTAAGCTCACAGGAGGTATATCATGAAAGAAAGAAAAAAATATTCGATAATCGTATTACTGGCAGCACTATTTGCGCTGTCCCTTCCTTTAACCGGAATATGCGCTGATGACCCGGAAGCACGGGCAATCATGGAAAAGGTGGATGCGCGGGATGACGGTGACAACCAGGTATCTGACATGGAAATGATCCTGATCGATAAAAAGGGTAAAGAAAGAATTCGTAAAATTCATGCGTTCAGTAAAGACAAAGGCGAGGATACACTGAAATTGATGTTCTTTCAACATCCGGCGGATGTAAAGGACACGGCCTTCCTCACTTTTGATTATGACGATCATGATAAGGACGATGACCAGTGGTTGTACCTTCCTGCACTTCGGAAAACCAAGCGCATAGCATCAACCGATAAAAGCGGAAGCTTTATGGGCTCGGATCTTACTTATTCGGATATGACCTCCCGCAACCTTGAGGATTACGATTATACTTTTTATGAAAGGGCCAAAGAAAAAGAAGTAAAAGGTGTAAAAACATGGGTGATCTGGTCGGTTCCCCGTTCAAAAGATATAATCAAAGAGACAGGATATGAAAAATCACTTATTTTTGTGCGCCAGGACAACTTTTTTGTTATCCGGGCCCTTCACTGGGTTCGAGACGGCGGCTACAAGAAATATATGGACATCAAAAAGCTCGACCTTATCGACGGAATATGGGTGGCGACCGAGATGCATGTTACAAAGAAAAAAGGCAAAAAGATAGCACATAAAACAATTCTTAATTTTAGCAATGTAAAATTCAACCAGGGCCTTGAATTTAGTATGTTCACCGTTCGTAGAATGGAAAAGGGGCTGTAGGCGCTTAACAACATCATATCGAAAATTTGTTGTCGATCTCAGCTTACATGTTGTTTTTACGTAGAAAGATGATGTTACGAGTTGCGTGTTACGGGTTATAAAAACTTAATATAGCGTCGACTCGTCATGTTAATATATTAATCGATTGTCTTTGGCATTACCTGCCCGAGGGCTTGGGTTTATTTCTTTTCGCCCTCCCTGCCCAGTTAAATGCCTGTCCAGTTGAATTCGGAGACTATTCAACCGGGACGGAGCCTATTTAACCGGGGTCAGTGAAAAGAAATAAGATGAAATTCTCTGCGATCTCTGAGTCTCGAATGAGCGGAGCGAACCCCGCTGATAGCGGGACAAGTGCGCGGTGACATAATACTCTATGAATAGATACAAAGAAGAGGTTTTCAAAAATAAAAATATGCGTTCTAAGATACTACATATCCAGATTCTGGCATTGATACTTGCCCTTTTTACTACGCTTACATTTGCTGAAAACAAGGCAACGTTTGATGAGATTATTAACGGGTTTGACGATAAAAAGTCTGAAGCGTCTGACGATACCATGCAAGACGTGCTTGAAGGCTTTGAAGATGATCAGCAGGATATTGAAAAAAGCAAAACCAGCGATGATTTTTTAGAAGGATTTGATGACGAGGCTAAAGATGCCGAACCTGAACTGTCATCAAAGCGGCAAAAAGATAAAATTAAACCATCTATTTTCACTTTAAATGGCGATGTCGAGCTCGGAGCTTCCTACAACTTTGCCCACCATAAACCTGAAGGAAATGAAACCGACTGGCGCGGTCTGTCACGCCTGCGCACAGAACTTAATCTTGAATTAAACGCTAAATTTTCCAGCTCCTGGCAGGCCCGCATAAGCGGTAAGGGAGCATACGATTTCGTATATGCAATCAGGGGCCGGGATGAATTTACTGATGAAGTGCTGGACAACTACGAAAAAGAGCTTGAGCTTGGGGAAACATATATCCAGGGAAGCCTGACAAAAAGCCTTGATGTTAAAATAGGTCGCCAGATCGTTGTGTGGGGAAAATCAGACAACATTCGGGTTACGGATGTGCTTAACCCTTTGGACATCCGCGAGCCTGGCTTAACCGATATTGAAGACCTTCGGCTTCCGGTTGCAATGTCCCGGCTCGATTATTACATCGGTGACTGGAGCCTGACCGGCATCGCAATTCATGAAATCCGGTTTAACAAGAACCCGGAATACGGCAGCGACTTTTATCCGGGTTCCCAGCCACCGCCTCATGAAGATAAACCGGACTCCAATTGTAAAAACACCGAATATGCTGCTGCCATAAATGGAATTTTCAGTGGATGGGATATTTCATTTTATTGGGCCGACTATTATAATGACGTGCCCAATATGGAAATTGTATCCGCGGGCCCGCCCCCTCAAATCGAGTTTAAACACGCACGGCTGAAAATGCTTGGCGCGGCCTTTAACGCGGCTGTTGGCAACTGGCTTTTAAAAACAGAAGCTGCATACATAGACGGATTCGAGTTCTTCAATTCACCGGGAAAAGAGTATTCAAGAATAGATGTGTTAGCCGGTATTGAATATTCAGGTTTTAAAGACACAACAGTAAGCATCGAGGCAGTAAACAAACACATTAATGGTTTTGACGAAACTTTAGAGCTTCCCCCTGATGAAGCCGAGGAGGATGAATTTCAGTGGGTGTTTAGGTTGACCAGAGATTTTTTAAATGAAACCCTTATCCTAACGCTATTAGCATCCACATATGGTGCAACAGGCGAGGATGGCGCCTTCCAGCGTTTTTCAGCCGAATACGATATAACTGACTCAGTTCAACTATCAGGCGGGGTGGTTCTCTACCAATCAGGCGATCTTGCAAGGTTCAGAAATATCGGAGATAATGACCGTCTGTTTTTTGATATCAAATACAGCTTTTAGCAA
>JAUWOH010000463.1 GCA_030612225.1 Desulfobacteraceae bacterium | reverse complement strand
AAATAATCTAAATTATAACCTCTTAATATGATTGATAAGTTATTTTCAGTTACAGTGTCGGAAAACGGTTTTTGAACATCGAATGATGAAATCGCTTCGCTCTGTCAGTTTATAAATCGGCAGAATACCTTATTCAATATTCGATGTTGGACGTTGGATGTTCGATGTTCATAATCTTATGATATAATTAGCAAGTTATTTCAAGTTACAGTGCAGCAAAACGGAATATTGCAGCTGTCTAAGTTACATGGCAATAATGCCATGGTCGCTTATAAAGTCAAGGGTTTTAGCATCTACCTGAAATACCGGCCAAGCCAACATTTGATGGTGTCGTAAAAAGTATCACAGATGGCTAAGGAGAAAGTTCCATATACAAGGCGCAGTGGTTTTTCAGGAACGAGGCAATACATGTAGTATGCCGAATTCCTGAAAAATCGCTGCAACGCAGTAGATGGGACTTTCTCCTTAGCCATCAACATTTTACTTGCACACAGATCAGATTGCTGATAGCTCACAGCTCATAGTTCAGAGAGCCGCTGCAAGCGGGTTTGTTTAAAGGATTAAAACCCTTTTTGCTATGAGCTATCAGCTATTACCTATGAGCTAATTCATTCATGATTAATGCAGAGAATCTTACAAAAAGCTTTGGCGGCCATACGCTGTTTGAAGACATCAGCTTCAGACTTAACTCCAAAGAGCGGTTAGGTCTTGTAGGCCGGAACGGTCATGGCAAAACTACGCTTTTTAAGCTTATTGCCGGTGATGAGCTGCCCGATTCAGGCAGCATTTCGATTCCCAAAAATTATCGTATAAGTTATGTTCGCCAGGAGCTTAACTTTACTAGGGATACGGCACTTAAAGAATGCATGACCGGACTTGGTGAAGAAGAACGCGACCACTACTGGAAGGTGGAAAAGATACTTGCAGGGCTGGGATTTTCCAAAGAAGATTTTAAGAGGCATCCATCTGAATTTTCAGGTGGATTTCAGGTGCGCCTGAATCTTGCCAAGGCACTTGCTTCCGATCCCGACCTTCTTCTTTTAGATGAACCGACCAACTATCTTGATATAACTTCTATCCGCTGGATTGAACGGTTTCTTCTGAACTGGCCCCATGAAGTACTGCTTATCACTCACAACAGAAGCTTCATGGACAAGCTCGCAACCCATATTATCGGTATAAATCGAAAAAAAATTCGTAAGATTGCCGGTAATACCGGAAAATATTACAGTCAAATTGCCCAGGAAGAAGAAATACACGAAAAAACTCGCATCAAAGATGAGCGCCGCCAAAAGGAAATTAAACTGTTTATTACCCGTTTCAGAGCCAAGGCAAGGCTTGCCAATATGGTTCAGTCCAGGATTAAGACACTGGCAAAAAAGGAAAAGCAGGAAAAACTTGAAAAGATTAAGACCCTTGGTTTTTCCTTTCGCTATCATACATTTGCCGGGAAGCAAATTTTAAACACACAAAAACTTTCTTTTTCCTACGAAAAAACAATGCCGGTTATAAAGAATTTTGATGTCACCATCGGGGCCGGAGATCGTGTATGCGTGGTGGGAAAAAACGGAAAAGGTAAAACAACTTTGCTAAAGCTCCTGGCAGGAGAACTTGATCCTCAAAAAGGTCAAATTACCTATAATCCGAACGTAAAGATAGGATTTTTTGAACAAACCAATGTCAAAACCCTTGTGGATACAAGGACCGTGGAAGAGGAAATCCTCTATTCGGATTCGCATGTTGACAGGCAGCTTGCCAGAAACGTGTGCGGGGCTATGATGTTTGGAGGCGATGATGCGCTGAAAAAAATAAGTGTGCTTTCCGGCGGAGAAAAAAGCAGGGTAATGCTGGGCAAACTTCTTGTTACACCGGTCAACCTTCTACTTTTGGACGAGCCTACTAACCATCTTGATATGGAATCGAGTGATGCACTCCTTGCCGCAATCGATAATTTTGAAGGCACCGTAGTTATGGTTACCCATAACGAGATGTTCCTCCATGCCCTTGCACAGCGGCTTATTGTTTTTCAAGAGGACAGCACATATGTGTTTGATGGAAGCTACCAGCGTTTTCTTGAAGAGGTCGGCTGGGAAAATGAATCTGAAGGTGTTGCCGGAAAAAATTCAGGCGAAAAGAAGCCGTATTCCAAGCTCAATAAGAAAGAATTACGGCGCAAGCGTTCCGAAATTAATTTCGAACGGGGCAAAGCTGTAAAACCACTTAAGCAGCGTATTGTCAGGATAGAAAATAATATTGACTTACACGAAAAAAAGCTAAATAAACTAAATGAAGCAATGCTGAAAGCATCACAACAGCAAGACGGTTCAAAAATAGCTGAGCTTTCCCGGTCGATACACAGCTGCCGAATGACCATCGACAGTCTCTTTGATGAACTTGAAACGTTTACCAATAAGTTTGATGAGCAAAATGCTATGTTTGA
>JAUWOH010000318.1 GCA_030612225.1 Desulfobacteraceae bacterium | reverse complement strand
ATAGTGTTTCACCCAACGAGTAAAAGAGACTGATCTGAACCACGCTTTAAGCGGCAGCAATAAAGACATAAATATCTGGGGCTTATAGCCTTTGAACCTGGAACCGTTCACCCTAGGTTGAAAGAATTAATACTGTAATTTCAAACGAATACCCACAGACAAATTAAAAGCTATGAAATTAAGAGAGCGAGTTCATAATATTTTAGAGGGAACAGACAACCACTTTAGCTGTTTTTTTCCCTGTAATTCCGGATTGTCATCCTCAATACTTAAGCTTTTCTTCTCCGGTGTGAAGGTTAGCAAGAACCAGTCCTCGACAATTCAGGAAATCCCTAAAGATGCCATAATTGTGTATGCAACAAAACATAAAAGCAAATTTGACTATCTTTTTTATCATACACGCTATAAGCTCTACGGCCTGCCGTATCCTGAAATCGGCTTTGACTACAAGGTTATCCTGTGGCAGCCGGTTGCCCGAATATTTAAAATACTTCTGGCGCACCTTGATTTCTTTTTTAAAAACATGGCCTTGCCTGATCCTTATAACAGCGGATATATCAAAAATAAATTACTAAACGGCAGTGCCGGCTTTTTATCCATAGTTGAAAAAAAAGGTTTTTACCGCCGGTTTGTCAAAGCAAAGACGGATCCTGTACAATATCTTATCGAAATGCAAAAATCGATAAATCGTCCCATATATATTGTGCCGCAGCTTCTGTTCTTCGGTAAAAACCCCCATCGGTCACAACCGACAATAATCGATATACTCTTCGGGCCTGAAGATAAACCCGGAAAAATCAGGCGACTTGCGACCCTTTTTAAGAACCCGGGAAAAGTCTTTGTAGAAACATCCCAGCCGGTAAACCTGATGCATTTTCTTGAAAATCCGCAAAATCAAGGCCAGAACATTGAGCAACAGTCTTTATTCTTAAGGCGTAATCTTCTCGTTCAATTCAATCGTCATCGCCAGAGTATTACCGGCCCGGTCCTGAAATCGAGTGAGGAACTGAAAGAAAGCATCCTGACAAATGAACGTTTTCAGCATTTCATGGAAAATCATTCCAAATCCCGACATATTCCCTTGCGCGAAGTTCGTAAGAATGCTGATGCATATCTTGATGAAATCGCCGCTAAATACAGTCCAGGCTTAATTAAAATCGCAGAAGTTGTAGTCGGTTGGTTTCTAAGAACTATGTTTGAAGATGTAATAGTTAATACAGATGACCTTGCCAGAATAAAAACCATGTCTCAAAAAGGACCTCTGATACTTATCCCTAATCATAAAAGCCATATCGATTACCTCATCCTGTCATATCTTCTATATCAAAATAACATGCCCTGCCCTCATATTGCTGCAGGAAAAAACCTTTCATTCTGGCCCATGGGTCCTCTTTTTCGTGGTGCCGGTGCTTTTTTTATCAGGCGAACTTTCAGAGGAGCCGTACTTTATTCAAAAGTCTTCTCCGAATATATTAATAAACTGATTCAGGAAGGTTTTAACATAGAATTCTTTATCGAGGGCGGCAGAAGCCGAACAGGCAAATTAATCATGCCTAAACTGGGGCTTTTGTCAATTTTACTTGATACATATAAAAACAAATCATGCGAGGACATGATATTTGTGCCGATATATATAGGATATGACCGTGTCCTTGAAGAAAACGAATACCTTAATGAACTCGAAGGAGGACAAAAGAAACAGGAAAATTTCCTGCAGGTAATCAAGGCAAGAAAATTTTTAAAAAACCGATACGGGAAGATATACATTCAGTTTCACGATCCCATATCTCTTAATGACCTTTTATCTCAATACGACTCTTCGCTTAACGATATGAAATCGAAAGAGAAGAACGCATTTTGCCGAAATCTGGGACACAGGGTAATAAATTCCATAAACAGTGTTACCGTTGTAACCTCATACGGCCTTGTTGCGAGTGCTATTTTAAACTGTCCGGCCAAAAAATTTTCTTATGAAGCCTTAAAAGCCAATGTCGAAACATATATGAAATATCTTCACGCTCAGGATGCCAGGCTGGCAGATACTCTTGTTCAAGACCATGGCCATGCTGTCAGGCATGCCCTTGATGCTTATGTTCAAAGCAAATTCATTGAACTGATTCCAAAAGAAAAGGAAAGTCTGCATTTAGAAACCGAATATGTTATCAATGAAAGCAAAAGACCTGGGTTGGAATATTATAAAAACAATTGCATTTCCTTTTTTATACCAGCAGCCTTTACTGCAATTGAAATCCTTAAAATGGATGCATTTCAGTTTTCAGCCTCCGACCTTCATTCCGGTTATGCTTTTATCCAGGAATTCTTCAAGAACGAATTCGCTTACGATATTAACCTGACACCGGAATATTTTGTTCGAAAAAGCATAAAGACATTTATTGATGATGCCATGCTCGTACCTCATCAGACGCTACCGGATACCTATAATTTAACCTCAACCGGTTTCAGGAAATTGAAACTTTATTCTAATTTCCTGAAAACATATTTTGAATCGTACCTTATTGTATTAAACTTTCTCATGCAAAATCCTAAAAACGCCATAAATGCTAAAGAACGCCTGAAAAAAATTGAGGCTAGTGGTAATCGTATGTATAAAAGCAGAGAAATCGAACGAAAGGAAGCCCTTTCAAAAGTCACCTATCAAAATGCCATCGATTTTTTCACCACCCATAGTGTTAAAGGTTCAGATGATGATGAGAAAATTGATTACTATGCAGATATACTACAAAAATATATGAATCACCTATAAATACAGACCTTGTTGCTTGTTTCTGGTTGCCCCGCTTTCAGCGGGATTTCCGCTTCGCTCCAACTGGCTTTGCTGGTTGCTTGTTAAAAATGAGCAACAAGTAACGAAAAACGAGTAACAAGCAACCTGTATCGAGTATCAAGCAACGAGTAACGAGATGACCTATGAAGTGTATGATACTTGCCGCTGGAATGGGTACGCGGCTCCTTCCCTATACCGAAGAAACACCCAAACCTCTGTTTCCTGTTGCAGGACGACCCTTGCTCGATATCACCATACGTGCACTAAAGCATGCAGGCTCAACAGCAGTTATCATAAATACCCATCATCTGCATCAAAAGATTGATTCCTTAATCAAGAAAAAAAAATACGGCATACCCGTTTATACCCGCCATGAACCTGTGATTCTCGGAACAGGTGGAGGTATAAAAAATGTAATCGATTTTTTTGACGACCAGCCATTTATGGTAGTTAACAGTGATATAGTTACTGATATTGACCTGCAAAAGGTATATGATTATCACTTAAATCATAAATATCCTGTAACCATGGTTCTTTATGATAACCATACGTTCAACTCTGTTTCATTCAATAAAAATGGGTTTATCACAAATTTCGAAAAAAAAGCTTCTATTCCATCGAATTCCATGCTGACTTTTACCGGTATTCAGGTTATCAATCCTGAGGTTTTCGATTTCATACCTTCCAATGTTTTTTCCAGCATAATCGATGCATATAAAAAGATGATATCAAAGGGTAAAAAAATAAAAGCTTTCATATCAGAAAAAGAATACTGGCAAGATATCGGAACACCTGCAAGTTACAAGAAGGCAGTTTTCGACAAGATGGCTCCTGAAGCTTTTAAGAAAGTATTTCCCGACAGCCTGCCCAATAAAATTGAGCAAACGAAATTGAAAGGGGACGGGTCTGAAAGAAAATGGTACCGGCTGACTGCGGAAAACAGATCACTTGTCATGGTAGATCATGGCATCCGAGAAATTTCCGAAACATGCGAAGTTGACTCATTTGTTGCCATAGGCTTCCACCTGCATGAAGCGAAAATACATGTACCAAAGATACATATGCACGATACCTTCTCAGGCCTGATTTTCCTTGAAGATTTAGGAGATGTAAATCTTCAAACACTGGTCCAAAAAGCTCAAAACCCGGAGGGCATCTTTTCCCATTACAAATCCGTGATAAATCATTTTATCGACATGTCTGTTTCAGGTTCAACCGGTTTTGATTTGTCCTGGACATATCAGTCCGAAACTTATGACAAAAACCTTATAATTGAAAAGGAATGCCGCTATTTTATTAAAGCCTTTATGGCAGGTTACCTTGGTATTGATATAAGCTTTGAGGAGCTTAAAGATGAGTTTTCACACCTGGCTGACAGGGCGCTTAAATCATCATTTAATGGTTTTATGCACAGGGACCTACAGTCGCGCAATA
>JAUWOH010000174.1 GCA_030612225.1 Desulfobacteraceae bacterium | reverse complement strand
GGTTATGGTAAATGCATCCTGGCAACTTGAAAGGGCTTTCGCCCAGGGTGTCCGGGGCGGCAGGAAGGGAATGTATGCCTGGGACTGGGACGGAGATTTCGCCTTTCCACGGGCCCCGTCAGGGCTGAAGATATCGAGCGCTGATCCGGTGGCCATTACCCGTCACATAAAGATGGTTGCGACCTTTTTTGGCGCTTCCCTGGTGGGAATCTGCGAACTGGATCGTCGGTGGCTCTATTCCGCTGCCTATCTTATCACCCCCGAAGGAGGTAAGGTTGCAAAAAATGAGATCCCGGAAGGCTGCAAATACGCCATAGCCATTGCCGTTGAGATGGACTATGAAGGAATCAGATATTCTCCTGCCCATCCTGCCTCGGCCGCCACTGGTTTGGGCTATTCAAAGATGGCCTTTATTGCCGGACTGACAGCGCAATACATCCGTGGCCTGGGATTTCAGGCCATACCATGCGGCAATGACACAGCCTGCAGCATCCCTATTGCCATTGATGCAGGACTCGGGGAGCTTGGTCGAAACGGACTGCTCATTACCCCTCAATACGGTCCTCGGGTTCGATTAACCAAGATCTTTACAGATCTGCCCCTGGTACCGGACAGCCCCATCGAATTCGGTGTCTGGGACTTTTGCATGATCTGCGGAAAGTGCGCCATAAAATGTCCCAGCCACTCCATCATGCATGGTGATCCAAGTGTAGAGGCCCACAACATCTCCAACAGGGAGGGTGTACATGCATGGCACATCAATGCGGAAACCTGCCTTCCCTTTTGGGCCGCCAATGGTACGGACTGCTCTAACTGCATCAGGATCTGCCCTTTCAACAAGCCTCCGGGACTCCTTCATGAATTTGTAAGGTGGGGAATAAGCAACACACGCTGGTTAGACAAAATGTTTCTCTGGGGGGACGATATCATGGGATATGGGAAAAGAAAAAAAGCGAAATTATTCTGGGGTGGGTAAGAAAATCGTACTATCGCAAAAAGTTCGGGTCTAACCTCATTTCCTTTAATCAATTCATAACCTCTCACGGCTTGAAACTTGTCGGAGCGGAGCGTAGATCCCGTCTTTAGCGAAAGGAAAGCGGGGAAATTAAAAATTTAAAGAGATGAAACTCGGCCAAAATTGAATACGTTTATCAACAGCACAAAAGCATAAAAGCCAAATTTCCAATTTCTATTTTCAACGTTCCGTGTTCCGTCGACGCTTACATCAATTCCTTGAAAAGCTACTTATTTCTGTACTTTTTTTGGGCTTGACAATTATTTCGTATCCGTATAATAAACTCTAAACGTTGATGATTGTATACTGTATACATTGAAATAGGTCAAATGACTATTCTGTTTAATCGTAAATGCAACTTATTTCCGATCAACATTTTTTCACAACTCACATTGCAGACATCCCTTAATATGGATTTTTAAATCGGAAAAATCCATTAATTATAGTAGAAAATTGCGGTCCGTGGCCTATGATGCCGCAGGCTAAAACTGTAACCATTAAGAAAAGGAGGAGTTATGCAAACAAAAAAAATCTTTCTGCCTGAATCTGAAATCCCTCGCCAATGGTACAATGTCGCTGCTGATATGCCCACTCCGATGGAACCGCCGCTCCATCCAGGGACCGGCCAACCCGTCGGCCCGGAAGATCTGGCTCCCATCTTTCCCATGCCGCTCATCGAGCAGGAAGTTAGTCAGGAAAGGTTTATCGATATTCCTGACGAAGTGCTGGAACAATACCTCATCTGGAGGCCGTCACCCCTTTATAGGGCCTATGGACTTGAAAAATTCCTGGATACACCGGCCAAAATTTATTTTAAAAACGAAGGGGTCAGCCCTGCCGGAAGCCATAAACCTAACACTGCCATTGCCCAGGCTTATTATAACAAAATATCGGGAACCAAGCGAATTATTACCGAAACCGGTGCGGGCCAGTGGGGAAGCGCACTCTCTTACTGTTGTGCTCTTTTTGGCCTGGAATGCAAGGTCTACATGGTTAAGGTGAGCTACCAGCAAAAGCCTTACCGCCGCATGATGATGGAAACCTGGGGCGGAACCTGTGTTGCCAGTCCCAGCACCGAGACTGAGGCCGGACGTAAAATCCTGGAACAAAACCCCGATTCACCGGGAAGCCTCGGTATTGCTATCAGCGAAGCCGTAGAAATGGCGGTCCAGGATGATGAAGCCAAATACGCTCTGGGCAGCGTGTTAAACCACGTCATGCTGCACCAGACTGTAAACGGCCTGGAATGTCAGAAACAGATGAAAATCGCCGGTGATTATCCCGACATCATTATCGGGTGCGCCGGTGGCGGCAGCAATTTCGCCGGACTGTGTTTTCCCTATGTCAGAGACAAGGTCAACGGAAAGGATATCGACATCATCGCGGTTGAGCCTACTGCATGCCCCACAATGACCCGCGGACCATTTGCCTATGACTTCGGCGACAACAACCAGATGACCCCGCTGCTTCCCATGCACACCCTGGGACATACCTTCGTACCTGAAGGGATTCATGCCGGCGGTCTTAGATACCATGGCATGGCGCCTCTCATCAGCCAGCTAATCCTCGACAACATTATCCGTCCCGTTGCCATAGCACAGCTTGAAACCTTTGAGGCCGGCATCACATTCGCCAAGACTGAAGGGTTCATCAGCGCCCCGGAAACAACCCACGCCATCGCTGAGGTTATTCGTCAAGCCATCCAGGCCAAGGAAGAAGCTAAAGAAAAGGTTATCCTCTTCAACTGGAGTGGCCACGGTCTGGTGGACATGGCAGCCTACGATGCTTACTTGAGCGGAAAACTTGCCGATCATGAACTGGCCCAGGAAGAAATTCAACGGGCTCTTGATGACATCGCCCCGCTCCCCAAACCCAAACAGTATACAGGCTGATCTTTCGCAAAACCTATAATTTCTGCCGGAGGCCACCTGGCCTCCGGCAATATTTATATCTATACCATGAAGAAAAACAAAACACCGCCAGGTGACGAATTTCTAATACGCTGCCCCAGGTTGGGACACCAAATCTATTTCTCGTACTGCCGAATCGAGAACAACGGCCTGCCCTGCTTTAAAACATTTGACTGCTGGTACCAACACTTTCAGGTAGAAGATTTTCTTAAAGATGAACTGTCTGAAGAAGAGTGGAAAAAGGTTTTCGGCAAGCAGGTTAAACCCAAAGTGCTTTCCCTGTTGGAAATGATCGAACAGGCCAAGAAATCAAAGCAAAATAAAGAATCATAATACGAGCAGAATTTTTATCGGGAAACCTTTCAAGGCGGTCAATCTATCGGAGGAGCGGCCTTCATCAGCCTCGAAGAGCGTCCCTTCGGGACTTAAAGAGCGGGCTAACGCCCTTGAAGAGCGGACTTGCGTCCTTGAGGTTAAAGATTAAATCCTCAAGCGGAGCGCTCTTTAAGCAAAGCGCTCCTCAAGCAAAGCGCTCAATTACAAGCATCTCTAACCGCTATGCACGAAAGACTCATTTAACTCGACTTTCTTTTAAAAATATACCGGCGCCAATCTGCTACAAATATTTGCTTCTATCCGTCATAAAATCCCTGTAGATCCTGTAGTGTTCAGTCTTCTCATAATCGATTGCCTTTACAGGTATTTCATTGAAGCTGTAAATTGTCGCCCCCGGACATGCCATTAGAATAGGTGAATGCGTTGCTATGATAAACTGGGCATGCCCTGCCTCACTGTTATCCTTAAGTACCTGAAGTAATTCAAGCTGGCTCCTTGGGGAGAGCGCTGTTTCCGGTTCATCGAGAAGATAGAGCCCCTTGAACTTGTATCGTGCTTTGAAAAAAGACATTAGGGATTGCCCATGTGACTGTGTCATCAGCGATTTCCCCCCGAAATATTCCAAAATTCCCGGATCGGAAGCAGCCCATTCATCAAGGCACTGGGCAAAATTTTTAGATATCTCCGAATCAAAATAAGATCCAGGTACTATACCATCACGCCAGTGGACCGAAATAAATTTAAAAAGCATTCCTTCATAAGGGTTCGACTCGAAACGGGTTCTTGCAATACCTTCCCATATGTGAATACGGCATTTTTGTGCCAGGGCCTGCAAAAGGGTTGATTTGCCGGTACCATTTTCCCCGGTAAAAAACGTAACAGGTGAAATAAAATCCAGTTGGCATTTTTCTTGAAATATATGCAGGTTAAATGGATAATATTCCCGGGTAGGGCATTTCTCCACTGACAAGTTAATTCTTTTAAGATGTATCATGGGGCCTTGTGTATTTTTAATCGTTCACAGTTGTTTTTTACGTTTATTTTCAGCCAGGGCATTTCGTTAAATATTTTCATGCAAGATTCAAATATTAGAACAACAAATAGGGGCAACATAAAATAAAATTACTCATGGTGTCAAGTTCAAAACCAACTCAAAACCAACCAAGGCTTGTCTATTAAAGTTTCTTTCAAATAAGTTGGGCGCACCTTCAAAACTATGCTGCACTTACCACCAGTTCCAATTTAACCTGCAATCTTTTTTTTCTTTTAGATTAAGGGTTCGCTCAAAAATAAGTTTGCATTTTAGGCGCATGGATTTAGATCAGATTTGTTCGATCCGAGGCTGCAGGTAAGCGAAGACTCCGAAACCGCAGGAATAGCGAGCTATTTCGAGGATTTTGGAGTTGAGGATCGGGCAAAGCTGGCCTGAATCCGGAATGTATAAAATGTGAAGTTATTTTTGAGCGAGCCCTAAGCATGATTACTCATTTTTGTTTTTTTTTAGTTGATGTATTGTCACTGTAGTACTAAGTTCTTTAAACCTGATTTTAATTTTTATGACTTTTTTCTGAGATAATAAATGATCCCTTTAAAAGACGAAAATCCCTCCAGCACAATTCCTGTTGTAAATATATTTCTTATTATAAGCAATATTTTTATATTTATCTATCTGAACTATTTTGTACCCGGAGAGACGAATCAATTTTTCCTTAAGCTCGGATTTATCCCTTTTGAACTTACTCATTTCAAAGATATAGGTCCTGAAAATCTTGTGCCCGTTCCTCTAACAATTCTTACAGCTATGTTTATTCACGGAGGCTGGATTCATTTATTCAGCAATATGCTATACTTATGGATTTTCGGCGATAATGTTGAGGATATTCTCGGTCATGTAAAATACCTTTTTTTCTATCTGACTTGCGGAATTGCTGCAACCGTGCTTCACTTCTTTATTAACCCAGTTTCAAAAGTTCCCACAGTCGGCGCCAGCGGTGCAATTGCAGGTGTCCTGGGAGCATATTTATTTCTTTTTCCAAAGGCACGCATTAAAACCCTTCTTATCTTATTCATATTCATATATATAATAAGTATTCCTGCGATTATAGTGCTTGGTCTTTGGATAATAATGCAGATTTTAAGCGGTTATCTTGAATATGGGTCTAAAACAGGCGGCGGGATAGCATGGTTTGCCCATATAGGTGGATTTGTCGCCGGTCTTGTGTTAATTATTTTAATGAGAAAAAGAAAGAAAAGGCCTTATTTAAATAAAATATGAAAACTACGAAATCTTTAAAATCAGATGCCTTCCCGGACACTTCCGTATGTTCCAAAATTAAAAGTACCGAACTAATTGCAAACTGGCAGGCCATTCAACGCATTTTTCTGCAGCCTGAAAGTGAATCGTCGAAGGCAGCCCTTTTAAAATACATGGAGCAGATTCTTTTTGGTCTGAATGACTTTTTGAAACAACATGTAGGAATCACTGAAGAAGCAAGCCTCCTGGAACTCTCCAACAGGTTCAAGGACAGCTGTATCAGTAAAAATCCTGCTAAAAAACTTGCAGTTGTAATTAAAGGAATCATAGATGATATCGCTCCCCACGCCGTAAACGTTGCTTCACCATATTTTATCGGTCATATGACTTCCGCCATACCTTTTTTTATGGTCCACCTTCAAACCATTGTTACTGCGCTTAATCAAAATCTTGTAAAACTCGAAACATCCAAGGTAGCCTCGATCTTTGAACGGCAGGTACTGGCTAAAATACACAGGCTTATTTACGACAACAATGATGCTTTTTACGATCATCATATACAACGGCCTGGAAGTACATTGGGAACTTTTGTCGAAGACGGCACTCTTGCAAATCTCACCGCACTATGGGTTGCCAGAAATGCTTTATTTCGACCGATAGAAGGTTTTGACGGTGTGGAAAAAGAAGGAATGGCTGCAGCATATAATGCCTTTGGAATTGATCGTTGCGTAGTTTTGGTATCGCAACTTGGCCATTATTCTCTTCGAAAATCCGGGGGTATTTTAGGTATAGGTAATAAATATTTCCTTTCCATAGACGTTGATCGCGATAATAGAATGGATATAACAAAACTGAAAGAAACCATCAAAACTATAAAGGCTGATTCCTGTAGAACAAAAATACTTGCTGTAGTCGGAATAGCCGGTACCACTGAAACAGGAACGGTTGACCCTCTTTTTGAAATTGCTGAAATATGTGATAAACACAATATTCATTTCCATGTTGATGCTGCCTGGGGAGGACCCACTCTTCTTTCTGAAAAATACAGAACACTGCTTTCAGGAATTCATCTTGCGGACTCTGTTACCATTGA
>JAUWOH010000366.1 GCA_030612225.1 Desulfobacteraceae bacterium | reverse complement strand
ATATTTCTTGATTCCCTGATGCTGTTTGTGTATGATGAAAGTGTAGAGACCGATGTCCGCATTCGACTCAAGGCTCAAACCGCAAAGGTCGTCGATAAAGACCTTTGAAACAGGAGGGAGTAATGATTACCGTTAAAGATATAATGACTACTGATCTCATTACAGTCACCCCGGATATGGATATTGCCAGGGCGGCTAAAATTCTGCTTGATAACCGGATTAACGGAGTACCTGTATTGGACGACAGTGGCCGATTAGTGGGCCTCTTATGTCAGAGCGATCTTATTACCCAGCAGAAAAAACTACCGATTCCCACTCTTTTTACTTTCCTCGACGGGCTCATCCGGCTGACGTCTATGAAACAGCTCGAAAAGCAGGTTGGTAAAATTGCCGCTCTCATGGTCTCGGAAGCCATGACGCCTATGCCGGTCACCGTCCGGCCTGACACCGGTCTCGAAACCGTTGCAGCCCTGATGGTGGACAGCAATTTTCATACGCTACCCGTGGTTGAAGACTCCGAACTGGTGGGAATCATCGGCAAGGAGGATGTTCTTCGCACCCTTCTGCCTACCTCCGAAAGTATTTGAAACGGGTATTTCCGCCATGTCACATGATTTGCCAAAGAGGACACAGGGTGGTCTCTGAAGAATTAACCTCAAGCGAAGCGCTCAATTGCAATGTTGAATTGAAAAACATGAAGAAACAGAATTTAAAACCTGAACGACGAGCCAATTTCAAAACGCTCTCTTATCATTTCGATTAGCCGGAATCATTTGAACGTGCTTCAGGCTTTTTTATCCTGGAAAAGCCAGGGATCAGCGTGTTGGTGCTATTAATCCCCGGTATCATACGCACCTTTTCCTGCACAAACTGGGAAATGATTTCGGCGTCCGAACTGAGCAGATCGCGGGTTAGGTCGACTTTCACCAAGAGATCCACATCTCCGTGAACGGAATAGATCTCCTTTACTTCTTTAAGCTCATAGAGTCTATCGATGAGCTTCAGCTCTTTTTTAGCCTGAACGTTCATCAGGATGAAAATGGTTATTTCACGTTTCATTTCCGGATATTCGACACCTTTTAGATTAGTCATTTTCTTTCGAAATTCCTCCATATTTTGTTCAATGAGTTTTGCGATACCAATACCATAGCGACGCTTGCGACCCTTTTTCCACTGGTGAAGTGTAATATAGGAATACAAATCGGCGTCGGTACGCCCGGGAAAAGAATCAACCAATTTTTCCCGTTTAATAATGGTACAAAGTGGGCGGTAGATAGTTTTGTACCAATCCAGGGCCGCCTTTTCAAAAAGAATCATATCCCCTTTTTCATGTTGAAGGTATTCCTGGTGCTCGGTAATCTGATCCGTCAGGTGGGCATATTGGTCGACTTCGGTTAGATTGATTTCAGCCGGAAGCTGTGTTTGATCGGCAAATCCCGCCCGCTCCCGGTAAAGAATGTTTTCAAGGGTATCTTTGGAGGGGATAAACTCGACAATATGAGCCAATATTTCATCGTGGTCAAAATCCTTGGCTGCTGCAATCCGGTGATTTCCATCCAGCACATAGTATTCGTCTTTGATCTGAAAAAGGTCAACCGGTTTCAGCGGCCGGCCCAGTCGCATGGATTCTTTGATCCGTTGCAGCCGCTCCGAAGGTCTGTTCTGCTTAAACCGAAACTGATTGTCAAAATCCTGGTAGCGGCCGACACTGCCAACAATCCGGCTCAAAGGAGCCGTTCGGATTCCACGGTCTCTGGTGTCAAAGGCAGCTTCTTGTTTCTGCTGCTCCTTGAAGCTTTTTACCTTTGACAGCTCAGCATTTTTCTTGCTAGAATTTGCAGAGCTATTGAATATCTGCAGGAGCCTCGATTTCCAGGATGTAATACCCATATGTGTTCACTACTTTCGTTGAATTGACAACCGTTAACCGATCGGAGTCATCGGAAAAGATTTTATGAATGTGCCCATGGATGAAATAACTTGGTTTATACTTATCAATCAGCTGGCGGAAGCATTCAAACCCTATATGACATGGGTCTTTGCCATCGTGTATATGTCGTGGCGGAGCGTGTGTAAAAACAATATCAACGCCGCCATGCCACCAGATTGCAGGCTGAAGCCAACGGATAATAGACCGCATCTGCCTCTCTGTGTATTGATAAGGGCCGCCATTGTACCAGTGTGATCCCTCCAAACCAAGAATATTTATTCCTTTAATTCTTACAAACCTGCCGTGCAAATCATTACCACCTTCAGGCGGCTTATCTTTATAACGAATATCATGGTTGCCCTTTACATAGTAAAGGGGGGCTTTAAGATAGTGAAGCAAACGGGAAAGGTATTCAGGAGGCAGATCGCCACAGGAAATAATAAGATCAATGTCCGAAAAAGGGCCGGAATCAATCCGTTGGTCTAACATTGGCTCAACAACATCCGAGACCGATAAAATTTTTATCTTTCTTCCGTTCTTCATTTTTTCAGGCCAGACCGGGTTAGGTTATAACTCAAGTTTCTAGCGCTTTGGATAAATTAAAGGGTGCGAAACTTGAGTTATAACTTCAGTAAATTTGCTGCATTTTTGCCGCAAATGCTATCCATTTCAGATTTGGATAAACCAGCCTCTTTCATTTCCTTGAAATATCTTGCCGGCTTAATGAGGGGAAAATCACTTCCAAGCAGAATCTTGTTTTGACCGGCCAGCTTTATTGCAAGCCGATAGATCTCAGGATCGTAGAGAAACGGAGAGGCTGCTGTGTCGAAAAATACATTTTTCAGGCCCTCTTTTACTTCCTTTTTTAAAATATTATATAAGAAGATTCCGCCTCCCCAATGAGCCAAAACGATTTTATTTTCAGGAAATCTTTTAACCAGACTGTATATCTGGATCAGTGTATTTGGTGTTTTTCCAGGATAAATATGTCCAACAGGTTCATTGGTATGAATCAATGCAGGTAAGTCTTTTTCGCGGCAGATTTCGAAAAGGGGTGCCAGTTTATCAAGGGCTGTGTCATCAATTCCTGATTCATAAAAGGCAAGTTCACCTATTCCTGAAAGTCCTTGTTTAAGACACCGCATAACTTCATTAATAGCGAATTTGTTGAACGGATCGATACAGCAAAGGCCGATAAATCTATCAGGATATCTTTCGACCGCACCCAGGATATAGTCGTTTTCTTCTCTAAAGATATCAGAATTTTTCCATGGAAACCCGAAAACAACGGATTTGTCCACACCCTGTTCATCCATTGAACGTATAATCTCACTTACTCCCACAAGTTTTGATTTTGGCGATTTGTACAGAAGCTTGAACGCAGGTTCGGAAAGGAAGTGTTTTTCCCTGTTTTCACGGATCTTCTTAGAAAATATGTGAGTATGAAAATCGATAATCATCTACAGATCTCCGTTTGTTTTGTGAGCCTTTATTAACCAGTGAGTATACAGAGTTCACAGAAGGCGGAATTTTAAAAAAGCTGTCAATCGTGTTTGAGGTTATGCTCCCTGAGTGTATCACAATTATCATTCCATTTCTCAGCAATGTTGACAATATCTTTCCTTAACTCCAGATGCTGAACTTTGCAAGAATCCGGTATCTCCCCTCGAAGTTGGCTGCTCGAATTTTCAACAAGTTGAATAAGCTCAGTGGCAATTATCGAGTTGATTTTTACGA
>JAUWOH010000210.1 GCA_030612225.1 Desulfobacteraceae bacterium | reverse complement strand
CATGCTTTTCCATTACATACCGGACATACCCTGCAAAAGCCTTCCATCAATTTTCTCGCATTTTTCCGTATTTCTTTCATAAAGAATAAATTCCTTTATTTGAAATTGGCTCATTTGTTTTTTTGTATCCGTTCACGCCTATTCGAAACAAAAAGGTCGTACATCTGCGCCCTGTAAGCGTTCACAGGTGCTGCATATGTGGGTGATCAGGGCGACCAGCTATAGTCTGCTATGCTGGTTGCCCTGATCAGGTGCAGGTGCAGTGTCTGTGTACGCTTACGTTTTTTTTAACCAATCTTCAAGTAGTCTGAGACCTTCTTCCATGGAAACACGCGGAGAGTATCCAAGGTCTCTTTTTGCCGCACTGATATCAAACCAGTGGGTTCTTGCAACGGCATAAGCCATAAAGCGGGTAATATACGGTTCACCGGATAAACGAAATATTTTATACACAATCTCAAGGAAGGCTCCTGTCAGCCATGCTATTCTGTAAGGTACCGACCCTTTTACAGGACCCAAACCTGCCGCCTTTAAAAAGGCGTTGATCATGTCCCATGCCAGAACAGGTTCACCCTGGCTGATGAAATAAATCTTTCCAGAAATGGCAGGGTTTTCTTCCAATTTTTCAGAGGCCAGAAGGTGGGCATCTACCGCATTATCGATATAGGTAGTGTCTATAAGATTTTTGCCATTACCAATTCTTTTAAGTCGTTTTGCCCTCGCAATAAGCCGCGGAGCAATGTGATTATCACCCGGACCCCAAATTTCATGTGGTCTCAATATAATTGTTCTAAGGTTGCCACTTGAGCTCTTGACAACTTTTTGTTCGGCAAGCGCCTTGGTTTTTGAATAGGGGGTGGCATACCTGGCAGGGTAGGGAAAGGATTCGTCTACACCCTCTATATCGGTACCATTAAAGACTACAGTTGGCGTACTTGTGTACACGAGCTTTGAAACTTTCTGACTATTACAGGCATCGATAACGTTTTGGGTTCCCACCACGTTAGTTCGGTAATAGTCCGCATAGTTCCCCCATGGTGGAGGTTTTGCTGCAACGTGAAAGACAGTTTGAATTCCATTGCAAGCTTTTATTATCGCTGAATTATCACCGATGTCGCCCTGGATTTGATCCACTCCCATTGATTTAAGTTCGGGATAAAAGTTACGGGAGAAGCTTCGGACATTTTCACCAGCTTCTACAAGCCTTGTGACAATAGCTTTGCCTAAAAAACCACCACCTCCTGTGACCAGGATATTTTGTTTTGTTATTGCAGCCATTTTATCGTAGCTTTTTTTCAGCCCATATTGCCAGTTTTTCGCGGAAAATTTTTGAATTATGTCTTATGTCTACAGGAAAACCCTTGTGGTACAGCACAGTTTCAATATTTTTTGTAAGTTCACTTTGCTTCGCAATTTCAAGAAGCTCTGACCTAAGATCCTTTTTATATATCTTGTTGTCTCCATCAATCAGTTCAATACAGATTAACGGTTTTTTGTTTTTTTGAGGGCCGACACCAACAAGGGCGCTTCTGAATACTTTTGGATGGGCATTAAAAATCGCTTCACATGGGATAGTAAAAAGTGTACCATTTTCGGTTATCACGCGGTGGCTTTTTCTGCCGCAGAACCAGATTCTGCCTTTTTTATCGCGCCAGCCGAGATCTCCCATCCTGTGCCAGATTTCATTTCCCTGCTTGATTTTGGCCAACAAATCCGCATCCGGTTTTTCAAAATACTGCCTGGTTACAAGATCACCCTTTACAGTTATTTCACCCATTTCACCATCTTTGACAATAAGGTCATCAGACCATTTTTCAATGGGAGTATCGGTGATTTTAATAAGGCGAATTTCTATATTATTTATCGGATAGCCGACGCAGTTTCCATACCCCTTTTCGGTTAAGTCCTTTGTTTCATTAAGTATTTCGTTGCTGCCAATAGATATGATCGGCACAGCTTCGGTGGCACCGTAGGGAGTGTGGATTTCGGCACCGTCACAAAGCATGGAGGAAAACTGTTTAATATTGGAAGGCGCTACAGGCGCTCCTGCAGAAATAACCCTTTTTAAGGAAGGTAGCTTTATTCCCTTATCTTTACCGTATTTGCCCACACGGTTAAGCAAAGCAGGTGAGGCAAACATACTTGTTATTTCTTGATCCGTTATTGTATCGATAATCTTTTTTGGGTCAACAAGTGCGGGTTTTGTAGGATCCATATCCGGTATGACGGATGTAATTCCAAGGGCAGGCCAGAAGAGAGCAAAAAGGGGAAATGTGGAAAGATCGATTTCATCGGAGGATATGCCTAAATGGGTTTTAATTTGCCGAAGCTGGGCGTCAAAGTTTCCGTGGGTATATACTGCTCCTTTGGCAGGACCTGTGCTTCCTGTTGTAAACAAAATAGCGGCTGTATCTTTTTTCAATGTTTTACTGACAGGATAAGGTTCCCATGGTTTTTGAATGAGTTTTTTATAAGTATGCCCCCCCCAGAACCATCGACGTCCAACTGTTACCCATATTTTTACTGTTTTAAAAAAAGCCGGAAAAAGGATTCTCACTACGTGGGCAAGGGAGATTCCAATAAACCCCTGGGGCCGGCTTTCTTTGAGGCATCCTATCATGCGCTTTAGTCCCATTCCGGGATCTACGACAACAGGTACCGCACCTGTCTTAAAAAGAGCAAATATTATAACAAAAAAGTCCAGGCTTGGTTTCACCATTAAAACAGTCCTGATACCGCGCCCGATTCCAGCCCTTTCAAGGCTTTGTGCCAGGCGGTCAGACTCTTTATCAAGCTGGTGAAAGGTAAGATGAGTATATGCTACGCGGCCGTATTTATCTTTTCCCACAGGATAGACTACAGCTCTTTTACAGGGGAATTCCTTTGCCATTTGCCTTAAATAAGAGGAAATATTTATGGTGTTGTTATTTTTCATTTCGATATACACGTTACAGGATATGCGATAGAGGATGCAAGGTAAATCAGACAGTGCAACGCATTTCAAAATAATGTTATCATTGGGCCGGATCAGAGGTGTTTCGCTATGCCTTAGTAAATCTTAAAGAGTGGCTGAAGAGTGCCTAAAGTGAACTAAAGTGACTAAAGTGCCTAAAGTTATTGTGTCGCTCTGCTCCAGTCTTCGCCTTTGGCTACGCCCCGGCAAGCCATCTTTTTATAAAAATAAAATAGACAGAATTCCTTAACTTTAGACACTTTAGTTCACTTTAGGCACTTTAGTCACTTTAAACCTGGTGTATCCGACAACCCCTTTCAGGGGTAATCAAAGCCAAGCCCTTTGGACTCGGATATTTACTTTAAAAAATTCCCAACAAGAGTGCAAATCTGATCCTGTGCATCTTCAAGAACATAGTGGCCTGCATTTGAGAAAGTATGGACTTTGGCTTTCGGAAAACGGCGCTGCCATTGCTCAAGATAGTCATTATCAAAAACAAAGTCGTGTTCGCCCCAGCATATCAGCATGGGGATGTCTTTAATTTTGTGAAGATTATTATCGATGTTCCTGACCAACTGGTAACTATGATCTTTTTGTCTTACAGGAATATCCTGAACAAATTTTAATGTTGCGATTCTGTTTTTCCAGCTATTATACGGAGCTGTCAAGCCTATTCGGACTTCTTTGGAGAGCCCCTTGTGAGATGCCAAAAAAAGAGCGCTAAAGGAAAAAAGGTTAAAGCCAAGAACTGCAACAGCAGCGAGCGGCTTTATGTTTCGGACTATCCATAACCGTAAGGGCATATTTTTATTTTCAGAGGGCAGAAATGCAGCCGTATTCATTATGACAATTCGGTCGATTATTTTTCGATGCCTCAAGGCAAAAGCCATCCCGATCATTCCTCCCCAGTCGTGAACGACAAGAGAAATATTCTGCTTTAAATTTAAATGTTCTGCGAGAGCCTCAAGATCATCCACTCTGCTTTTAAGCCTGTAGTCATATCTCTTTTGGTCGGGTTTGTCAGAAAGGCCGCAACCGATATGATCCGGAACTATAATGCGATAGTCGGGGGATAATTTATTTATCAAAGAGCGGTAATAGAAAGACCATGTCGGATTCCCATGAAGCATTATAACAGGGTCGCCTGTCCCTTCGTCAAGATAATGGTATTTCAGTCCATTTAAGTCCATGTAATTTGACTTAAATGGATAAAGATGGCGGAACCTGGAAGTATCTATAGGTTTTCTTTTTATCATCGATAAAGAATCTATGTGTTTAGCTACGTCATGTTGCGAGTTACGAGTTGCGTGTTGCTAATCGGAAATAATTCCTTTTTATAACCCGTACCCCGCAACCAGTACCTCGCAAACAGCAACACGGAACCCAATGCCATTAACTTAAGCGATTATTGATTATTGAACCGCAGAACACCGAACAAGGAATATCGAATTTCGAAGTGTTTTTCCTTACTTCTGCGGTTCGATATTCCTTGTTCGATATTCAAAACACCTTTCTCTCGTACCACGCAACTCGCACCTCGCAACTCGCACCCCACAACCCTTACCACTCTATTCCAAGCATAAGGCAATTCAAACCGCTGCCGATTCCTAAAAATCCGACCAGATCATTTTTAATAAGAAATTCGCGTTCTGATGCAATGGCAGCGGTAATCGGAAGAGATACGGTTCCTATGTTTCCAAGATACTTAAATGTGGTGAAATCCTTTTCTTTATCAATTCCGATAGATTCAAGGATAGTATTTTGGTGAGTTGCTCCTACCTGATGGCATATGATTTTATCCGGCTTATTATTTGGCCATGAAAGTTCATCTTTAAAAGCATTAAACGTTTCTATACCCAGCTTAACGCCGTTTTGCAACACACCCACAGAATCCGTCTCCATAATCTGGGTGCTGTTCGAAGTAATCTCCGTATCCGGTCCCCAGCGGCAGAGTTTATAATGTTCTGCAGCACTTCTTATAACACCGGCAAGCAGACGGTGTCCTTTATCAGAAAGGGATATATCAGTAAGTAGCACAGCTACCGCACCTGACCCGCCCGTTAGTGTTGCCACGGTTTTTTTAAAAACTTCCATATTTTTTGCTGTAAGGAGGCGATCAATAGTGATGTCCACGATTTGGCGCGCAGACTCACAGGATACAACAAGCCCTGCTCTGATATGTCCGAGCTCAATTGCATTGGCTATCTGGACCATACCGTTTAAAATACCCAGGCATGCGTTTGAAATATCATAAATCTGGGTTTCAGATCCAAGACCCAGACCATGAGATACTGCACATGCCGTTGCAGGTTCCAGGTTGTCTCTGCATACGCCTCCATAAATAAGCATTCCGATAGATTCAGGGGCAATACCCGAATTTTCAATGGCTTTTTTCCCGGCCTTTACTGCGCCTTTGTACATTTTGTATCCAGGATCCCAGAACCGGCGTTCACGGATTCCGGTTAGCGCTTCAAGCTGCCCTTTTTGAAAATGAAGTGCCTCATAAAGTGGTTCAAGCCGCTTTTCAAGATCATCCGACGTTACCACGTTTGGGGCCAATTCATAACCGAATGCATCAATATAAACTTTAGAGTAAAGCATAAAACCTTAAAGAAATTGATTATTATCAATTGCTGATTGCAACTATCAACTCGTAACACAATGCCAATAACTTAAACGATTATTGATTATTGAACTGCAGAACACCGAACAAGGAATGTCGAATATCGAAGTGTTTTTCCTTACTTCTGCGGTTCGATATTTCTTGTTCGATATTCGATATTCATAAATTAATTGAAAGTTTGCTTAGGTTAACAGCATTGATTCGTAACTCGTAACATCATTTTTCAACGTAAAACAACATGCTGGCTGAGGTCGACAATAAATTGTCGATATGATGTCGCTAAATGCCTACTTTACCGGAACAAGTCTAAAACCAAAATTTTCCATCTTATATATATAAAGTCCATCAACTTTCAAGTATCCATTTGCAAAAATTTCAGGATTCGGTTTGTCGGAGATTTTGGTCACTACAGCTTCAACCTCGATTTTTTTATTTTCCTGAAGAATCTGACCACGATAAATC
>JAUWOH010000380.1 GCA_030612225.1 Desulfobacteraceae bacterium | reverse complement strand
ATGAAATATTTTTTCCATCAAAACCATCTGCAATCTTAATTCCCTTTTGAGCAAGAAAGCTGCTCATGGGGGGATATATTTTCTGATCGGAACCCGTTACTTCAAAACCCATATCCTTCAGCATGCTGGCAAGCGCTCCCATACCCGTACCGCACACTGCAATCAGGTGAATTTTTTTAACATGTTCCGGAATTCTGTTTTTACTCAAATCCATTTATGATAAACTTCCCTATACTTTTACTGTTGTTAAAATGAGCATTCAGGTGATCCGGTTTTAAGGCGGGTCGCTGTTTGAAGGTATTAGTAAGCGTTAAGAAAGAACAACAAGCAAGCACATTTTATATGTAAGGCAGAGAATATGTTATTTTTGCAGTTTTTTATAAAAGGATTGCACCTGTTCTTTCTTTACGCTTTCTTATGCCTGAGTTCGACACGTCTTAAAACCGGATTTCCTGAATGCGGCTTTTCACCTACTAAAATGTTACATTTTACAAAAAAGTTTTCAATAAATCATTGAATCATCTGTTTTTTTAATTCACTATAAGAAAAACATAATTCATAAACAAAAACAAGGATGTCAATATATGGACAAAGAAATTATAAAAGTTTTAAAGGATTTCTCCAAAGGTTCAGGGCGTATAACAGTTATGACAGGAGCCGGCATCTCTGCAGAAAGCAATATCCCTACTTTTCGCGGTCCCGAAGGATTCTGGACAGTAGGTTCAAAGGAATACCATCCCCAGGAAATGGCGACATACCAAATGTTTATGCAAAATCCTGATGAAGTCTGGAAATGGTATTTGTATAGACTCGGTATCTGTAGAAAAGCCGACCCGAATAAAGGCCACCTTGCTTTAGTGGAAATGGAAAAGTTTTTTCAAACCCGTTTCACATTAATCACGCAAAATGTTGACGGGCTGCACCTGCGTGCAGGCAACAGTTTAGAAAACACTTATCAGATACACGGAAATATTTTTTTTACACGCTGCGCTTATGAATGCACATCAGTTATTTACCCTATCCCTAAAAATCTTCGAGCAATAACAAAAGGTGAAGATCTTGACGAATCACAGAGAAAACTGCTGTTATGCCCTGAATGTGGAAGGTATGCCCGCCCCCATGTTTTATGGTTTGATGAAGCCTATAATGAAAATTTTTATCGTTATCACAGCTCCATAAATGTCGCCGGCCAGACTGAATTACTTATAATTGTCGGAACATCAGGTGCAACAAACCTGCCCAACATGGTAGCCCGGGAAGTAAAAAATCATAACGGAATCATCCTGGATATAAACATCGAAGAAAATCCGTTCTCAAATCTGGCTTTAAACAGCAAGAGAGGCTATTTTATAAAGGAACCGAGCAGTGTTGCGTTGCCTGCAATAATGGAAATATTTAATACCTGAGCTATTACATTAATTCACCGAAAACCTCCTCTGCTGCCTTAATTGTCCAATCAATGTGTTCGATTGTATGTGCCGAAGAAACAAAAAGGGCCTCGAACTGTGACGGAGCAAGATAAATTCCTTTTTCCAGCATCCCCTTATAATAGGCTGAAAACATCTTTAGATCACTTGTTTTTGCCTCGTCAAAATCATTAACTTTTTTATCCGTAAAAAAGAGCCCCAGCATTGAACCGACCCTGTCCACAGAAACCTCTATATCTGCTTGTTTTGCAACTTTTTCAAAACCTTTAGCAAGACGGTCTGACTTTTCGCCGAGTTCTTCGTAAAAACCGGGCTTTTTCACCTGTTCAAGTGTTGCAATACCTGCCGCCATAGCAACAGGATTGCCGGAAAGTGTCCCAGCCTGGTATATAGATCCTTGCGGTGCTATTTGTTCCATGATATCACGCCTGCCGCCATATGCTCCCACCGGCAAACCTCCTCCTATAATTTTTCCAAAACAGGATATATCAGGAATGATCCCATATAATGATTGTGCACCACCATATGCCACTCTGAAACCGGTCATAACCTCGTCAAATATCAGCAAACTGTCGTTTTTCTTAGTCAGTTCCCTTAATACTTCTAAAAAACCGTCAGTCGGCGGAACAAGCCCCATATTCCCTGCAACAGGCTCTACAATGATACATGCTATCTTTTTCCCCTGCTCTTCCATGATTTTTTTAACGCAATCAATATCATTATAAGGAAGCGAAAGAGTGTGTGCGACAAATGAGTCCGGCACACCAGGGCTTCCTGGAATGCCCAGCGTGGCAACCCCGGACCCTGCTTCCACAAGAAGTGCATCCGCATGCCCATGGTAGCATCCGTCAAATTTAATTATCTTATCCCGCCCGGTAACCCCGCGGGCAAGCCGTATTGCGCTCATGGTTGCTTCCGTACCTGAATTCACCATTCGTACCATCTCAACAGATTCAACCGCTTCAATAACAAGTTCGGCAAGCTTAACCTCAAGATCTGTGGGTGCACCGAAACTGGTACCCCGTTTCAGAACATCCGTAATTGCGTCAATAACCGAAGGATGCCTGTGCCCAAGAATCATAGGGCCCCATGAACCTATATAATCGATAAAGCTGTTTCCGTCTGAATCATAAATCATGCATCCGTTAGCATGATCTATAAAAAGCGGTTTTGCCCCAACCGCTTTGCATGCGCGTACAGGGCTGTTAACACCTCCGGGGATCACACCCAAAGCCTTATTAAAAAGTGTATCTGATTTTTTACGATTCATTTTTTAATCCTTTCCTTTCTATTTCCAAATCTGTTGACATTTCTAATTATAAAGGTAAAGAAAATCAGTATCCGTTCACGGGTTAAAAAGTTCAGGGGTTCAAAGGTTGTATTCTCATCACCATACGCCATTTTGCAAACGTTTTTTACGGGAAAACAGACCGCTTCCTCATCTCCACAAATCTGTAACATGGCACTTGGTAATAATGCGGCAAAACCCGCATTTCTTACGAGGATTTCAGGGACCTGCTTTCAGTCTTTTTCCTAACCCTGAACCTCTGAACCTTGAACCTGTGAACGCATACGAATATACATAGTTTTTTTAATAATGTAAATAGTACCATTCACATCAAGCAGATATCCGAGTACAAAGGTCTATGCCTTTATTACCTCTATAAGGGGTTCCATTTTAAACGCCACACGTTGCGGGTTGCGAGTTCCGGGCTACGGGTTTCGGATTACAAACAGCGCTTTTTTTTATCGTTTTTAAGCATAGAATTGAATTTCATCCAGGTAAATTCAATATTAAATTAAGATAGAATGCATTTCATCACTCGTAACTCGCAACCCGTACTCTGGTTAAAAGAGGTTTTAATAAATGGGTCAACGCAAATCACCAAAACTGCTATCCAAATTTATTTTCTACATGCTTGGACGCAGACCTGATGAGTTCGGGCTTGTGCCGGATACTGACGGGTTTGTCAAAACTAAGGAATTTTTAAAGGCAATTTGTGAAGAAGAAGGCTTAAGATATGTACGCAGGTTCCATATTGACGAAATCCTTATTACCTTACCTGACCCGCCCATTGAAATTTCAGACAACCTTATCCGTGCAAAATCCCGTGAACATTTACCGAAG
>JAUWOH010000225.1 GCA_030612225.1 Desulfobacteraceae bacterium | reverse complement strand
AACGAAAGGAAAGCGGTGAAATTGGAAAGTGGAAATTCGAGAGGCCAAATATCCAATTTCTATTTACTAATTTCAACGTTCCATGAACGCTTACGAAATTTTCTTTGAAAAGAAAGGTGTATTTTGCATAACGATTTGATTTATTATTATTTTCTGTTATGCTGCCTGATCATCTCAATTATCCAAACAAATAAGTATCACCAACATTATGTAAATGACAGCCGATAAAGTCTTTAGAAAACAAACCTTTGAATCCTGGCTTGCCGGGCGTAGCCGAAGGTGAAGCCTGGACCCTCTTCTCCAACTAAATTGGAGAAGAACCTATTTTATTAATCGGAGATTTAAGGATGACCACCATTCTTGAAATCAGGAAATTAAAAAAGAATTACGGTAAACTGACAGCTGTAAATGAGATCAGTTTTAAAATCAGGCAGGGTATCTGTTTTGGACTGCTCGGGCCAAATGGGGCTGGGAAAACAACTGCCCTGGAAGTGATCGAAGGTATCCTTCCACCCACATCAGGGGAAATTTTGTACAAAAATAAACCCCGTTATCGGTCTTTTAAAGAAGAGGTAGGAATCCAGTTTCAACAGACCGCATTACTCGCCTATCTCAAGGTTCATGAGACGTTGAAAACCTTTGGCACTCTTTATTCCCGAAAAAACAATCTCGAAAAGATTATCGAGATGTGCCATCTGCATGATATCCTGGACCAGCAAAATGATAAATTGTCCGGTGGCCAGAAGCAGCGGCTGTTGCTTGCCATCGCCTTGGTCAATAACCCTGATTTGATATTTTTGGATGAACCGTCAACAGGTCTGGATCCCCAGGCAAGACGTAATCTGTGGGAAATCGTAAAATTCATCAAGGCCCAGGGAAAAACAGTCGTACTGACCACTCACTATATGGAAGAGGCTGAATATCTGTGTGATGAAATAGCAATCCTGGACCATGGAGAAATCATTGCCTATGGAAGTCCCTCGGAATTGATAAAAACCTATTGTAAATCAACGTCTGTTTTACTCCCGATGAAGGATATTGAATCCAGGATTTCTGATTTACCTTACTCCTATCAGATTGTAGATGATCTGGTTGAAATCCAAGTGGATGATATCAAGGGATGTTTTAATACATTGATGAAAAAAAACATCCCATTTGAAAATGTAAGGGTTCATACCCCCAATCTTGAAGATGTATTTTTGACATTGACTGGTCGTAAGTTAAGAGAATAATCGTAATGGCGTCGTAGAAAGTCCCATCTACTGCGTTGCAGCGGTTTTTCAGAAACTCGGCATACATGTATTGCCTCGTCTCTGAAAGACCTTTGCAAAACGGCACTTTATGCCCGATTTCTGCGTCAGGCTCAAATTTCAATCCTCGAAATATTCTATATATTCCTGCGGTTGAAATTTTCGCCTTTCTTGAACTCGAACATAAATCACCATTTTTCAAAGGTCTTTTGAAAAACCGCTGCGCCTTGCACCCCAAGGGCACTTCCTGCGGGGCGTATATGGAACTTTCTACTTAGCCATCAATTTTGAGTTGTGACAGGTAAAGATATATGAATTTCACACGTATTTTAGCAATTTTAAAAGCAAGAAATTTAGAATTTTTTCGGGATAAAGGCTCATTGGGATGGAATTTGCTTTTTCCGTTTTTAATCGTGGTCGGGTTTGGTCTGATCTTTGGAGGGGGAAGTCGGCCGGAATATAAGGTAGGTGTTTTCCCGCATACAGCAGAAAGTGTAGTCAATGCGGAATTAAACTTGCCTGAAGATTTTAAAAAAGAAACAGCTATTGAATTTATAGCATTTCCAAACTTTGAAATTGGATTGGATAAATTAAAACATCATAAGATTGACATGCTGGTAAACCTGGAATCCAAGGAATTCAAATACTGGGTAAGCAGTTCTTCGCCCAAAGGGTATATTGTTGAAAAATTGTATAATTCCAGCCTTATTCCTGAAAAATTTAAACAACTGGGTAAAAAACAGGTTATCCAAGGAAAAGAAATCCGTTATATTGATTTTCTGTTTCCCGGAATTCTGGCCATGAATATGATGTTCAGTGCACTTTTCGGAGTAGGATATGTTATTGTGCGGTATCGGAAAAACGGTGTTTTAAAACGATTAAAGGCCACACCGTTAACCGCACTGGAATATCTCACCGCTCAAACTATTTCCCGCTTGATTATATTGACATTTATGGTTGTTATAATCTGGATCGGATGTGATTTGATATTTTCATTTAATGTTGAGGGTTCTGTTTTTGATTTGGTAATTGTTTTTTTTATCGGGGGATTTTCGCTGATTTCATTGGGAGTGATTGTAGCCTCCCGGGGAACCAACGAAGAGTTGACATCAGGGATTCTTAACTTTCTGACATGGCCCATGATGTTTTTATCCGAAGTCTGGTTTTCCATTGAAGGAGCTCCGCATTGGATAAAGATGTTTGCCAATATTTTTCCACTGACACATCTGCTTCGTGCAGCACGCAAAATAATGAATGACGGCCAGGGACTCGTTGATGTGGTTCCTGAGATATCCATTCTTTTGATAATGACAGCGGTTTTTTTAACTATCGGAGCATCATTGTTTTCATGGAGAAAGTAAATTTGTAGCCGTTCACGGCTTGAAACTTGTCGGAGCGAAGCGTAGATCCCGTCTTGAACGAAAGGAAAGCGGGGAAATTGGAAAGTAGAAATTTGGAAGAGATGACCTAAACAGCTTCAGCCTGACTACGTGAGTAGTTACCTTTGGAGTATCACTAAATGTTTGAATTCATACCTGCAGGAATGCTCAAAAACAATTTCGAAGTTTTCGGTCATTTTTTCTTGATTAATTTGAAGTCAGGAGATCAAATTAACTGTCGAAGCGTTCTCGAGATTGTGACAAAACAAAGTAAACCACCTGAAATAGATTCATTATCAAAGCAATCTCCTAATGCAATATTTATCATGATGAATCCAGGGTCATCAGTTCCTCTTGAACACGTAAATAATGCCATTTCGGAAGAACAGATAAACCAGCTTGTAGTATCTCTGGTGCCGACAAAGCCGGATACCACGCAGTATCAAGTAATGAGAGTGATGCATTATTGTGGTTGGGATCATGTTAGAGTATTAAACATCTCAGATATGAGAGATCCTAAAAGTGGGAATTTTATTGAGCGCTATAGAAATATTGAGGAAATAACAGGATTTCAAGCACACTCTATTTTTTCAGATGAGCGAACTGATGAGCTACAAGGAAAGCTCAAAAAGAAGCCCAAAGCACCAATTATTTGTGCTTGGGGTGTCAGCGCCGGCTTAGAACCACTTATTCAAAGATGTTTGGTCAAGATATCTATAATATCCGATATGTCGGATCTTGCAGGACTTATGAAGCCCGACACCGAAAATAAATATTTTCATCCTCTACCCACCCTGCAAACAGACAAAGTAAAGTGGGTCAACAATATGGTTAGAGAAATCAAAGCCTAATGCAAATCATCCTATCTTCAAAACCCTGTAAATGATGCTGCTGATAAACATGTGAATTACCGAAAAGGAGAAAGACATGTATAACATCCGAATTAAAATCACGCCGTTTTTCATTCCCCTTATTATATTCTGTTACTTTCTGATTGCTTTACCTGTTTTTGCAGCCTATCCGCCCGGTTGGATAAATGATCATCAGAACGGATCATTAAAACTGAGCGGTGTTTACCATGGTATTAGCTTTGCAGATTTTACGGGCGGCACGCCAGGGTACGATGATATACGGCTGGCAAAAGATCGCGCCTTGGACGAGCTTTGCTGCCAGCTTTCGGTTTCCGTTAAATCACAGTTTAAAGAAAGCCTTTCCCAGCAAGGTGACTTTGATGAACAGCACGTGGCTTCATCCCTTTTCGTAAGTACACGCAAGACACTGTCCGGGATAAAAGAAAAAGCCAAATGGACAGATAGTAAAAAACACCGTTACTGGGTGCTGGTTGTGATCGACAAAAAGAATGCAGACAGGCAGGTTAAACAGCAAAAGTTCATCAACGAGGTCGTCGACCGGCTGGAAAACAGGCAGGATGAGATTTTAAAAGGGACAAAAGAGATAGCCAATATTTTAAACAGAAATATGAAAGCTTTCGACGACAGGATGGTCCAGCTCCAAACTCTTTTGAAAGAGATTGAAAAAAAGACAGATGCTTCCGGAGAGAGTACCAGAAAGGAATATGCAGATATTCGCAGCCAGATCGAACAGCTTGAAAGAACAAGAAGACAACATCTAAGCAAAATAGAAAGTGCCCAGCAACAGCAAAGCCAGAAGATAGATGAACTTATAAGTCAGAACAAAGAGTTTAAAAATCTATTAAACCAAATAGCAGGAAGAATAAAAAACGATTATTTTTTAGCTCTTGCTGACGATGATGTAAAACACAGCGACAAAAGCCGCGGTTTTAAGGTAAGAATAGTATCTAAAAAAGGGCAGGGGGCCGACTACTATAATGGCGAAAAGATAAAATTTAAAATAAAGGCCACCAAGGACTGCTATATCAAGGTAATATACCTGTCTACTGCCGGCAAAAACCGCAAAGCACAAACAATAAACACCCTCCTTTTCCCGAACGTTCACGACAAGAATAACAGACTAAAAGCCGGGGAGATAAAAATTATAGGTAAACTGGGAGAGCTGGAAGTCCAACCACCCTTCGGCAAAGATGTAATTACCGTCATAGCATCGGAAAAGCAGTTCACGGACATAAAAGAAACTTTGCGAAAAGCTCAAGGCAATTATTACTCGGAAACCGTTTCCAATACCCGCGGGGCCGTAAACCTGAGAACCAGGGGAGTCGGTGTAGTGAAACCGGCAAATCTGCCGGTTGGAACCCAGTACCAGGGAGCGATCTTTACTGATAAGATTGCTACGGATACTTGCTTTATTGTCAGTTATCCTAAATAGCATAAAAGCCAATCACGAAAGCCCGAAATAGCCAAAACACGAAAAAAGAATTAGGGGACAAGGATGCTTTGGGCTTTCGCCTGCCCCGTAGGTCAGGAAGATCGTACTGGGGTCCTTTCGTGTTTTCGTGGTAAAAAATAAAATCAGACATAATTCTACCGTACAAAAGGGCGTTATATATTAAAAAATTATTCTCTTTTAAAAAATCTCTATTTCTGCTAAGAAAAAAGTGAATAAATCAAAGAACCTAAATGCAGATTAATGAGATTTGTAGCGAGAAAAATCAACAAACAATAAAGAGTGAGATACAACATGAAAAACACAAATAACAAATTATTAGAAAATTCGAGAGAGAAAATAGATATATTATTGTCATTCGGTGCAAGTGAGGAACTCGATACCAGTTTAGATAAATTGATTACATTTCAAATAGCCAAATATAACAACAAAATAAATCAGATACGTTATGAACTGGAAAGATTTGAGACCAAATATCAAATGGATTCAGAGGAATTTTTCAGTAAATTTGAGGCTGGCACGCTGGGTGACGATGCAGATTATTTTGAATGGGTCGGATTGTATGAAAATGTTCTTTTATATGGTTCTTCTCCAAATTAGTTGTAGAAAGCCTGATAGATTTTCAACATAAAGTAGCGTAGATCATGGTACCCATAGGCTTTGCGTTTGATAACTTTAATCTTATTGTTTACCCCCTCCAGCTTTCCATTATGGATGGGATA
>JAUWOH010000316.1 GCA_030612225.1 Desulfobacteraceae bacterium | reverse complement strand
GATATAACTCTTTTCACAATCCCATGCGAAGCGATTTTCAATGAACATCCAAAAGTATTCAGAAGCGCCCTTGTTGGTGTCGGACCCCAAAAAACCAAAAAACCTATAATCTGAGTTGAACTGATTGATGGGGACAACAAGATAAATAAAAAGGATCTTAGGTCAGAGCTTCTTGAAATGGCAAAACAAAGTGAACTTACAAAAAATATTGAAACTGTGCTGTACCACAAAAGTTTTCCTGTGGACATAAGACATAATTCAAAAATTTTCCGCGAAAAACTGGCAATATGGGCTGAAAAGAAATTAAGATGGTTACAAAAATGAGTCAGTTTCAAAATGTTCAATTTTGTTCGAGATCAAGGAAGGCGAAAATTTTAACCACAGGAATACATGGAGTATTTCGAGGATTAAAATTTGAGCCTGACGCAGATATTGGGCAGATAAGCGCAGACTTCGAAAGGGGACGTTTTGAAATTGGCTCATCTTGATTTAAGATGTTTGTGCTCCATTATCTTTGAATTATTCGTTTGTCAACTATAAAATATCGTCTATAAAATATCGTCTGCTTTAAGCATCAATGATTTCCAGTGCTTCTTCCTTGTATGCTTCCATGATATACGGAATACCCGTAATATTGGATGCCTCTTCGGTTAATGAGGCCAGATCTTTTCTGGTAATCAGATGTGTCCGCCACTTCCTGGCTCCTGCCATGAGTTGTTGAAGTCCCACACGCATTTTTTCAGCAGCACTGTATATTCCGATTGCACCAAGGGGGATATTGTCGATTTCTTTTCCATATTTGGTTTTTAATTTTTCATAGCTTACAAATATCTCTTCCTTTTTTGAACCATATTTTGATACCGTAGGTGGAAGTCCTCCATCCTCCCCTTTAAGCCATCGCCCGATGTTTTTGCCTACCATACCAGGAATCATTATTGCACGTCCCATACACACCGCTTTACAATAGGGAGCTCCAAGTGCAAGGGCTTTAAAAATATGGTCTTCAGAAGAAAAACCGCCGGCAAAAGCTATATCCGGCACCCATGCACCCTTTTTAGCGAGCCTACGACACAGGTCATACGCCATAGAGTGAAGATATATGGAAGGAATACCCCACTCAGACATCATGCGCCATGGACTCATGCCGGTACCACCCGGAGCACCGTCGATGGTAACCAGGCTGATCTTGGCATCCGAAGACCAGCGGATAGCCATGGCCAGTTCCCGCATCGGGTAGGCACCTGTTTTAAGGGTTACGCGCTTTGCCCCCATTTTACGAACACGATCAACCTCTCTCATAAATTCTTCCTGATCCAGAAAGCCAACACGTGAGTGTCTCTCAAATTTTCTGATCGCACCATCTTTAAACGCTTTCTGGTTCGACTTTTTTGAAGGATCAGGCGTAACAAGATATCCTCGTTTTTGCAGTTCCTGTGCCCTCTCAATAGAATCGACTTTTATCTCACCGCCGATACATTTTGCACCCTGACCCCATTTAAGCTCAATGGTTTCAACACCCAGTTTATCTATAACATACTCTGCCACGCCAAGCCTTGTGTCCTCAACGTTCATCTGTACCATTATATCACCGTAGCCTTCATGATAGCGGCGATATTGCTCAACCCTGCGTCTCATATCCGGTGCTTCCTTAACCTTGCCGTTTTTATCAAGCTCCAGTTTAGGATCAATCCCACAGACATTCTCACCACAGACCAGGCTTATTCCAGTAATTGCAGCACCGACTGCAAAGTGTTCCCAATTAGCACGAGCAATCTCAGTGCTCCCTAAAGCTCCTGTGAACATTGGAATCTTCATCTTAATTTTTTCAGTTGCCCCATACCAGCTATCAGTAGTTACTTCCGGAAATATTGCATGGTCCGGATGAGCTTCAATCCCTTCAGCCCCGATGGCATAACCCATTATATTGAGATGGGAATAATCGACGGGGTAGTCCTTGTCTGTTCCGGCTGTAATCTCGCCGAAAGGACTTGGATAAAGCAGTTCCCTGCCACGAAACGTTGATTTGAAAAGATCGCAATTTCCTCTGCATCCATCAACACACCGGCTGCATATTCCGGATTGAGGTGCGACACTTCTTGATCGATTTTTTGTCTGTAATGCCTCGTTAGCATTTGGTCTGTGTAAATTCATCTTTTTCTCCTTTTTAAAATTAGATTTTTTAAAAACAAAAAGGCGCCTTCCCTATACCGGGAAAAGACGCCTTTGTCTTAAATAGGACGGTCTCGTAAAAAATCCAACTTCTGCGTTACGCTGCATTTCGCAATCATTCAACGTACGAAAAGTACGCCTCATGATTCCAAAATTTGCGCGCCTTGAATTTGAACTTTTTACGAAACCGTCAAATATATATTTTCCACACGCCTTTGTGCAGAAATTAATTAATACTTTTTAAATTTGTATTTTTATTAGCTGTACTAATTATTATTGTCAAGTCTTTATTACAGACCTCGTAATTCACATTGCAAAAATGACCGTAGACCTTGATATATCACGAAATTGCAAATAAACTGGACATCAGGTCGGTCTGGGTTATAAGGTTCAGGGTTCCAGGTTCAAGGTTAAGTGCTTCGCACTTTTTCCTTACCTATTTATTCCATTGGGTTAATGCAATGGAAGGATAAACCTCTGAACTTCTGAACCTCTGAACCGTGAACCTTTCAACCCAAAGTCTTGGCTGGAAACAGAGTTTTCTGTCCAAAATATTGCGCCATAATACGCTATAAGCTACGAGGTCTTTATTATTTGAATTTGAATATTTTATTCGAGCTCTTCTGAAAGCAATACTGCTTCAGCCACGGTTCTCATGGTTTTACGGGTATCCATACTGCGTTTCCTGATCCACTGGTAGGCCTCTTCCCCGGTTTTGTTGCGCTTATTCATAAGAACTTCCTTGGCACGTTCCACCATTTTGCGGGTCTCCAGTTCTTCTTCAATCACCCTGGTCTTTACCATTAGTTCCGTGTTCATGATTGCAACAGCCGCCTGATTGGCTACAGTTGTAATAAGGTTTACTTCTGTTTCTGAGAAGATATGAGTTTCTGCCGTAAAACAATTAAGCACTCCAATCACTTTTTCGTCATGGACCTGCAAAGGCACACTGACCATTGATACCAAACCAAGTTTTTTTGCCATCTCTTTTTCTTTGAACCTGGATTCTTTCAGCACATCTTCGATAATAAGAGGACTCTTATTCGTAGCCACAAAGCCCACAACCCCTTCTTCCATATTTAAAGCTCGCTCCTTCATATACACAGGATCAATGGTTTGTGAGGCTTTAAGGCGGATTTTTAATGGATCTGTACTTTCATCAATAAGCCACAGGGAGCATATTTCAACACCCGTTACTTTGGCTAAAACCATAACAATCAGCTTTAAAATATCTTCCAGGTAAAGATCCGAAGTGATAACCCGGCTGATATCCATGACAGCTTTAATATATTTATCGTATGTTTCGGGGATTATGTTTACCATGTTTAATAAGACCTTATTCTCAAAGGCTAGATGTTGGCTGCTTTCTGGCAACAACTACATTTGAGTTCTTATTTTATCAGGCATGTATATCTCTGTCAATCCCCGTAATATCTTATCTTGATTTATTTGAATAGGTTTTAGCAGCTCTTTTGTTCGATCCTGTTTAATCGTTTCTCAATTTCAGCAACAGCCTTTGCGAGGTTTATTAAGCCTAAATGCAAATTATATTTTTCAGGGTCTGATGTTGCATCACTAAACGGCTCGATATTTGCCTTGAAACTATCTATAGCGGTTTTGGAATAATTCATAATTATCCTCCATAGGAGTTTATGGTACGTGCCGGTGAGGATAAAAAATCCTCAGTGGTAATTTACGGACCGACATATCTTATAGCGCTTCTATTAATTGCGTAACCGTGTTCTTCGCATCACCAAAAAGCTTAATGGTTTTCGGCATATTATAAAGAGGGTTTTCAACCCCGGAGTAACCTGGCTTCTCATCCAGATTGCACACAACCACGGATTTGGCTTCATTGGCCAGCAGTATTGGCATGCCCGATATCGGTGTGTCTGTTGAATCAATGGCAGCCGGATTTACTACATCGCAGGCACCAACTACAATAACCAAATCGGTTTCTTTGAATTCGGAATTGATATCATCCATCTCAACCAAATTATCATAGTCCACATCAGCTTCCGCAAGTAGAACATTCATATGTCCTGGCATTCGACCGGC
>JAUWOH010000470.1 GCA_030612225.1 Desulfobacteraceae bacterium | reverse complement strand
ACGGAAACAAATTTACCTTTATGATATGCCGGTGCCGTGAAATCAGGTGCTTTTTCTCCTACTTTAATCATAACGTTCTCCTTTAATTTTATTTGGTTTTCTTGTTCTTCTGTCTCAACAGTTTCGCCAACAGGCCCACCTGTTGGCCGCGCACAGCCAATCTTCAAATCTTCAGCCATACTAGAATCCTCCTTTAATCAGTAACGGTTCAATGTCCTTAACTCAATCTAATTTTCAAGCAATTTATGAATATCGAATATCGAACAAGGAATATCGAACCGCAGAAGTAAAAAAAACACTTCGAAATTCGACATTCCTTGTTCGATATTCTGCGGTTCAATAATTAAAAATTACTTAAGTTAATGACATTGAGTAACGGTTTGCAAATATTGCCGGATAAATATGCCGCTCTATTTAACATGACACTGAGAACATTTTGTCGGCCCTGCATCTTCTCCTGCCTTTTTCTTTGCCTTATGGCATTTGATACACGTCTTATTCATGACCTGTTTTTTTTTCAGCTTTTTCTGTAGTTTTAAATCTTTTATTATTCCTGCGGTTTTTGGAAAAACGTTATGACATGCATTGCACTCGCCTATTACGTTCTGATGAAGGTGGTGGGGAAAATCAATGTAACCTCTTTTGCCGCCGTCAAGCTTAATATCTTTGGCACCCTGATTTTCAACCGCAATAGCTAATGCCCCAGTAAAAATGATTATTATAAGTATCACCACGATTGTCCTTGCTTTCATACTGTATCCTCCGGAAAATTGATTGTTTGCATTAATGTAACCGTTCACGGGTTCAAAGGTTTACCCGCCTTTGGCGGCGCCGTAGGCGACCAGGGTTCAGGGGTTCACGGTTGGTCGCCTTGTGCTCCACATATTTAAGGTAAACTTTTCGAGCTAATTCACGCCTACCTGTGCGACGGCAGACAGGTGCCTGCCATACCTCATATCTTCAAAATGTTAAGTTTTCATTTGCCCGCAATGCTCTCGCTTGCGAGGCTGGCGGGTCGCTCTCTAACCTTGAACCGTGAACCCTTGAACTGTGAACCTGAGTTACCAATTTTTCACTTCCCTTTTTTATAATAACACGATTATACCACGAATATGTTTTTTGTCTCATATTTCTTTATGATACAAAACTGTCTCTCAAGACAGCTTTGCAATTGTGGGATGGCGGTAAATAAGTTCTTTGCGATACATACAGTATTATTTCTGCATCTTGCATTCCTCGTCCCATTCAGGACAGGCAGTTTCCATATCAGTTAAATATTTCGCAGTGCACTCGCCACATTCAATCTCTACGTTGGGAACATCTCCATATCTTTCCTTAATTTCCTCCGGTGAAAGTACTTGAGCAAAGCTGCATCCACATTGAGGGCACGCTGTTTTCATTTTATATTTTCTTTTTGCCATGATATACCTCCAGACTTTTCAAAGGTCTCTCCAGGTTAATAAAAAGGTGATTTAACACTACCAAAAAGCAATAATCGTACCAACATCTATAATAGTTATTTATGGATCATCTCCCAAAGAGTTGGTCGATTGATCAGGATTCAAGGATTCAAGGAGTCAGGGGTTCGAGTGAAAACAATCAAAAAACAAAGACATACGAAAAAATTCCTGACTTCTGGAATCCTAGGATTCTCTTATCCAACTAAATTGGAGAAGAACCATACTTTTTAACTACGGTTTGCCTTATTTCTATCCGTAGGTGAGCAGAACGATAGCCCGTTGGAAAAGAATTATGAAGTTGCTACACAATCCGTATAGTCGAAAACTATTTTTTATGCTTCTGGTGGCACTTATTTTTATATGCAGGGAGACTAGTATGGCAGATATGTCAAAATATCATGAATTTATAAAGAAGGTTTCAGAAGAAATTTCAAAGTTGAAGGAAACGTATCCTCAACTTAAAGAATTCTCAATCGATAAGCATACAGACATTAAAAACCTAAAAATGTCCTATGACTACCATACCCATAAGTCAGAACGTTCTGGCGGATGGACAGCTGCAGTCCCGAACCCTGACTATGATGGGATTTGGTTTTATATTGACCTGCATGACCGCGAGGGTCGGGCCACGCTAAGTAATTGACATTACCTAAAAAATAGCATAAAAACGTCACTAAAACGGACTTAATCAGCCGGTTTATCCCCTAAAACTGTCCTATTAAGAGAATTGATCAAAAAATGGCTCGCGCAAAACGACATTATATACCCGGCCATGTCTGGCATATAACCCATCGCTGTCATAAGAGAGAATATCTTTTAAAATTTCCACGAGACCGGCGGAGATGGATTGAGTGG
>JAUWOH010000385.1 GCA_030612225.1 Desulfobacteraceae bacterium | reverse complement strand
AGCGCCAAGTGTTCTGGTGTGAGAAAGGGGAGGGCCGGATTCTTCTTTTAGCGATTTGAGCCAGGATTTTTCTTGATTTTCACTAAGTTTAAGCTGATGCCTTTTTTCCCAGGTTTTAACCGAATTAGATAAATTCCAGCGTTGGTGAAAATTTGTTGCTTCAAAGTCGAATTCAAGACCTATGATTACTCCCATTTGAGGGCGTTCATCTCTTAATGGAAGGTTTGCATCGGCCATTGCACCTGCTGCAACTTTAAGCATTAGGAGGTGCTGAGGGAGTATGTCCTGAATTTGATTTGGCGGTATGCGGAAATCACTGATGTCGATTGAAAGTTCATCTATAAAACCACCGTAAAAAGTCTGCCTGCCGAGGTGCCTGTTTGCGATATCGTCACAACCGATCCACCTGTCTTTTGGCTTTTCGACGATAATGGATTTTCCGCTTAAAACAGTTTACTGAAAATCTCTCAATGACTTTAAAGATCCAAAGATAGCTTCCATACCCACAATGGCTATTGGGACGTGTTCTTCGGTTTTAACTTTCAAAGTTTGCCCCGCTTTCAGCGGGATTTCCGCTTCGCTCCAACTGGCTCTGTTGGTTACCCCGCTTTCAGCGGGATTTCCGCTTCGCTCCAACCGGCTTTGTTGGGTACTGGTTTCAGGGTTCCACTCTTCGAAAAGGAGATGACCGTTTATTCCGCCGAAGCCGAATGCACTGACCGCGGCACGGCGGGGAAGATCGGCATTTCTTTTTTTCCATTCTTCAGCAGATGTCTGTACGCGAAAAGAGCTGTTTAGAAGAGGACTTTTCTCCGAAGCTTTTTTAAAATTTAGTGATGGTGGCAGGGGCTTGTGTTTAAAGGCCAAAAGAGTCTTTATCATACCTGCTGCACCGGCGGCTGTTAAAAGATGACCAATCATTGACTTGATCGAACCTATAGCGCATTGCTGTTCGCTCCAACCGGATTCACCCCAGAGGCTTCTGAGGCTGTGAAGCTCAGTGATATCTCCGACAGGTGTTCCTGCTCCGTGGCATTCTATAAGATCAATATCGTGGGGCGACCAGCCGGCGGATTTATAAGCGCTGTGCATCGCTCGAAGCTGTCCCTCGCTGTCAGGAGCAAGAAGATTTCCCCTCATGTCATTGGAAAGACCGATGCCTTTAATCAGGCCGTAAATTCTATCTTTACCATTTATGGCATCTTCGAGTCTCTTTAAAACAAGAATACCGGCGCCTTCTCCGACCACAAGACCGTCAGCACTTTCGTCAAAAGGAGCACAGCGGCCTGAAGGGGATAAAGCCAGAAGCTGGCTGAAACCGACCTGGGTGTAAAGGCATTCCGGCCTTGATACGCCGCCTGCCAGCATTGTATCAGCGCGGTGAGACAAAAGTTCATCACAGGCAAGTTTCACCGCATAAATAGATGACGCACATGCGGCATCCAGTGTATAACTTCCGCCGCCAAGGCCGAAACCCCTGGCAAGAACAGCTCCCGGAAGGCTTGTAACCCTGGATGAAAGGGATTGATTCCTGGTAAAAGAATTAATTATGCTATTGCCAAAGAGCTTTTCTTCAAAAGATGACCCGAATATTTCTCTTGTGATGGATGAAGATGCATCTGTCGGCAATGCAATAGCTGCAAGAACAACACCGGTACGTTCTTTGGAATTAAGTGAAGCTTTGCAATCTGAAATGGCAGCCCTGCCGGTATGGAGAACCAGATGGTACAAAGGATCGAGCTCATTTAAAAGATCTTTATCGATGTCAATTCCTTCAGGATCAAATTGAAAATCATTTATAAGGCAGCAACGCCTGGAAAGAGCTTTGTCGGGCATCGGGTCAGGGTGGTACATCAAGTCAGGATCGACTATCCACCTGTTTTTGGGCACTTCACTGGTTGTTTCTACTTTATTTATTATGTTCTGCCAGAAGATATCAAGGTCAGGAGCGTCGGGGAACAACCCTGCCATTCCGACTATTGCAATTGGTGATTTTTCATTCATTTTTAAGGTTTTTATGAAATCTCTTTATTTGTCGTCCATCAAGGATATTTAAGGAATGTGTTTATAGCCGAATCGGATTATTATGGCAAGCATCAATAGCCAAATTATTTATTGCATTTTTTCCTCTAAAAATAGTATTATTATTTGTAGTATGGTATTAATGCAAGATAATATCATTATTTTAAAAAGGAGGGCAAAATGCCTTTGTTTGATTTTTTATGTTCAGATTGTGGAAAAATTAGCGAAATCCTCGTTGCTTCGTCAAATGAAAAAGCTAAATGCATATCGTGCGGCAGCGGAAATGTTAAAAAAATGCTTTCGGCACCTTCATCTTTATCCGGAGAGGCAAACGGAAGAATGCCCGGGCCAGGTGATACCGCCTGCTGTGGTTCTTCACCAGGTCATGCAGATTGCGCCGGACCTGGAAGTTGTTGCGGCAAAATACCGACTTAAAGAATCGCAGGTTTTACGACTTTCAAACAAATAAATTATAACCATTTGATATGATTGATAAGTTATTTTCGGTTACCGTGCCGCAAAGCGACAAATTATAGCTTTTTAATAAAAATCAAGTTTATGAGTTAGTTTTGAACCGCAGAATATCGAACAAGGAATAATGAATGTCGAAGTAAGGTATTCTATCATTTTTAATATTTAAAAAGATAGCTTGCCGGGGCATCTTGTCGGGGCGTAGCTTAGAAGCGTAGCCCGAAGCCGTAGGCAACGCCTGGAGCACAGCGAATCCACACTTCAACATTCGATATTCCTTGTTCGATATTCGACCTGCCCGCCAATGCCTTTTTGTACGAATTGCTTTGGTCGCCCTATGCTATGATAATAAAGCGAATAAGCACCAACACCCATAAAGGGCTATGGCAGGCGGGTATTCAAATACTTGTATCTCAAATTTGCAATAACTTTCAAATAAATCATAACCTCTTTATATAATTGACAAGTTATTTTCGGTTACAGTGCCGCAAAACGGCATATTGTAGCTTTTTACGAAAACATAAAAACATGGATGAATATCAAAAGGAGCAGTTTAATGCTTTATCAATGGTAAGAAAGCACCTCGCGAGCATTTCTGCACCCGAAAGACTGAAGCTCAGCAACGCCCTGACTGACTACCTCTTATTTCGTGATAAAGTAAACACTTTCCTTGCCGGCCATTTTGCACAAATCTGTACCCAAAAATGTTATCAGAGCAAACTAAGCGCCTGTTGCTCCCGTGAAGGCATCATCACGTTTTTTGCTGATGTGGTTGTAAATGCCATTGTTTCTGAAAAACTGCAAATAGAAACCTTGTTGACGGTGCTCAAAAAGACAAATGAAGGTTTTAAATGCATCTATCTTGGGGAAAAAGGGTGCCTGTGGCGTATAAAACCGATTGTTTGTGAAATGTTTCTTTGTGACCAGGCAATAAAGGCTGTGTTTGATGAGAAACCGCATGCCCATGAGGAATGGAAATCTCTTGAGCAGGAGAGGAAGCTTTTTACATGGCCGGATCAGC
>JAUWOH010000394.1 GCA_030612225.1 Desulfobacteraceae bacterium | reverse complement strand
AAATGAGACTTTTCACAGCATATTCAAGGCAATATCTGCAACACGCTTTGATGCACCCGCGCCTCCAAGTTCATCCCTTATCCCGAGAAGTTCATTTCTAGTCTTTTCAAGTCCGGAAGCATCGTTTAACATTTCAAATGCCATATCTGCTATTTTTTCAGATGAGGCTTCATCCTGCAGCAGCTCAGGTGAAATTTCCTTTCCGGCAATAAGGTTTACAAGGCCGAAATTCTTTACCCGTGATCGAACCAGCATTTTGCCGAGCCAGTATGTAACAGGTGACACCTTATATATAATTATCATCGGAATCCCGAAAATAGCCGCTTCCAGAGTGACTGTCCCGGATGCAACAACAGCAAGTCGGCACCTTTTTAAAACATTTTCCACAGTATCTGAAACAAGCTCAAAATCATACTCTCCTCTGTGTTCTTCAACAATCGTTTCGACAAAATTTCTTTCGATAGAAGGGGCTACCGAAACGATAAATTTCATGTTTTTGTCACGTTCAAGCAGAATCCCTGCGGATTGAAGCATCACAGGAAGTAGCGTTGCAATTTCCCTGTCCCTTGAACCGGGTAGGAGCCCTATTACTGGAATATCTTCGGCATTTTTTTCAATCGATGATCCTTCCAGAAGTAGGTGGGTATCAAGCAGAGGATGACCAACAAAAGTAACCTGGATTTGATGTTTTCTGAAAAATTTTTCTTCAAAAGGAAGAATAACCGCTACATGATCAACAATCTTTCTAATTTTTTTAACGCGGCCTGGCCTCCATGCCCAGACCTGTGGACTTATATAATATAAAACAGGAATCCTAAGCTTTTTTGCTGTTCCGGCAATATGAAGATTAAAATCGGGAAAATCGATTATAATAAGAAGGTCGGGTTTTAGGCTTTTAAGCAGCTTTTTAGCAACCGACATTCCTCGAAAGAGGTCCGACATCTTGGAAAAGACCTCGGATATCCCTACGACCGATAGCTGAGAAGCATCAACTATAATTTTGACACCTGCATCTCTTAGAGCCTGGCCACCTATTCCGCAAAAAAATAAATCGCTATTTTTTTCACGCATGGCAAGGACAAGTTTTGATCCGTGAAGATCGCCTGAAGCTTCACCGGCTATTATCATAATGCATTTCTGTTCTTGGTATGAGCCCATGGGATTAACTGGATAGTATAGGGTTTTCAATTTTATTTGTAATTACATCAATGTATTATTATTTTTAGACAGGATTGACTGGTTTCAGGTTTCAGATCTCGCGTTTCTGACACTTGACACCCGACACCTGCTAATCCTGTCAAAAGTTCGCCTGTAGGGCGCTAAGTTCAATAACGGCTTGTTGTATCTGTAATTTGCGCCATAATACTAAGGGCGATTTTTAGTGCGTCACGCCCTACCTTGCCTGTAACTTCAGGAGATTCACGTTTTTTTACTGCTTTTACAAAGGATTTCAGTTCATCATCCAATGCATCTGTCTTTGTAAAACAAAGCTGGTTTATTCCCATTCCCGGTATAATGCTGCTCTCATCTTTATCGCTTTGCTTAACAATTGTTATTTCATGATTGGCAAAATCGACTGAAATATATGCATCTCTTTGAAACAGCCTGATTTTTCTTTCGTCCCTGGTTGAAATTCTGCTTGCAGTTACATTCGCAACACACCCGTTTTCGAATTCAAGGCGTGCATTTGCAATGTCAACATGTCCGGAGATAACAGGAATTCCCGCGGCATGAATGCTCTTTATTTTCGATCTGACAAAATTCGATATAATATCGATATCATGAATCATAAGGTCCAGGACCACACTTACGTCTGTTGCACGTTCTTTGTAAGTGCTCAACCGGTGAGATTCTATAAACATCGGTTTTTTTACATAATCCCGTAAGGCGATAACTGCAGGATTAAATCGTTCAAGATGTCCGACCTGGATAATAAGGCCTCTTGCTACAGCAAGCCGAATTAATTTATCCGCCTCTTCGAGCGTGGTCGTCATCGGCTTTTCAATCAAAACATCCACATCATGCTTCAAAAAATCCAGGCTGACTTTATAATGCGCTGGTGTCGGGACAACTATGCTTGCCGCATCTACCTTGTCTAAAATATCTTTATGATTTGCATATGCCTTTACAGAATATTTTTTCGCTATCTTTTCGGCCTGTGATTTGTTGATATCAACTATTCCCACCAAGTCGACATCATCCATTCGAGCATATTTTTCAGCATGAAATTTGCCAAGATATCCTGTCCCGACAACGCCTACACGCAGCTTTTTTTTGTGCTTTTTCATTTTTTTATTCATAATAGTTCAGCCACAAAGTTTAGATAATATTTTCTATAAGTCGATTAATGTCTGGGTAAGCAGGCTTTTTATGAAAGGATTGCTCTAAGTTCTTTCTTTACGCTCACTTATGCACGAGTTTCAGCCGATTTAAATCTAATTGTCTACTGCCTCAAATTCACCTCATAATGAGTTTGTAAATTTCTGATAATATAATTCATTTAGCGCTATTTTTAATAAACGGTATATAGTGCATTTACAGTTGTTCAGCTATTAATTCTTCTATTTTTGTCAAAGTTTTATAATTCATATTTCTTCTTTGTGCCTTTGTGCCTTGGTGGCTGAACTGTTAGTTTTATTCTTTAACAGCTATAATGGAAATATCATGCTTATTCGCAAGTTCAATCATCTTTTCCCTGTCAAAAACAACAGCTTTTCCAGCTTCAACAACGAGGACCCGCGCTCCGGCTTCATGCATGATCCGGATTGTCTGCATTCCTACAGCTGGAACATCAAATCTAAAGTCCTGGTTCGGCTTACAGACCTTAACCACGATAGCAGTTCCTTTGCCAAGCGCTCCACCTCTTTGAACAGTTGCATCTGTTCCGTCAATTGCTTCTATTGCCAGAACTGACCCTCCGCCGACTACGATACATTGTCCGATATCAAGACGCCCTATTTCTTTAGCAAGACTCCAGCCCAGTTTAATGTCCGCCCTTTCGGACCGGCTGGGTTTTCGTTTAGTCCAGCATCCTTCTTTCGCCAGAAGATCGGGAAGTAGAAATGTCGAAGCCTTTATGTTGATACCCTCTTTTTTAAGTGCATTTGCAAAAGCACTTAGTATTCCGTCATCATGCGTATTTCTCAAGCCTGCAATAATCGAAATTGCCTTTATATCAGGTTTTACATCCTTAAACATCCTGGTCTTTTTTATACCGCCCATCATAACAGCTTCACAAATATTGTTCTTCTTAAAAAACTTTATAAGACGTTTGATCTGACCAAGATGAACCCATTCAATTGCTTCAACATAATCCTGCAAAGCAGAATCTGCCTCCCTTAAATAAGCTGCCGCATAAACGGAATATCCTTTTGTTTTCGCTGCCTTTGAAAAAATTATGGGGAACTGTCC
>JAUWOH010000281.1 GCA_030612225.1 Desulfobacteraceae bacterium | reverse complement strand
AATCCTTTATACTGGTTGGTTTACCTCAAATAGCCGATGCACCTTCAGTGGTCTCACATTTAATAACATCCCTGCTCTTGTAGTGCTGAGTGCACCAGAATAGGTAAACCGTTGTACCAAACGAACTAGGGCACCAAGCTTGTGTTGCCGCAAAACATAATAGCTTGGCCCTCCCTTTTGTTCCTTGTGTTTTAATTTATCTTTTTTACGCTGGTCATCCCATCGTTGATGATAAAAATTGCGCAATTGTATCCATAAATTTTTGTCTATACCACCTCTCCGATAAAGACGGTAAGCTATGTGAGAACTACTGATTTTTTTTGAAAATGCATAATCACTGATCTCTTCCTTGATAAGTTCAAAATCTAAGCTGGATGGTTGAAAGGTTTTAAACTCAACTGACGGCAATAATATTTCGCTAGCTACGTCGCTACAGAATTTTTCTATTTGTTTTTCCGCATAAGCACCGCTACCGCTAACACCGGTTTGACCTAAGGCAAGATGAACCATTTCGTGTAAAAGCGTAAAAGACCATGCAGATTTTGCATCTCGGTCGTTGATAATTATAAAAGGTGCGATGTCGTCAGACAGCGCAAACCCTCTAAATGTTGCTACACCGATATTTGTGTGATGAGAGCCTAAGTTACCTTGTAGTAGGACAAAGATTCCGACTTCTTCTGCTCGATGTCGCAATAATTTGAAAGCATCTAAATAGCGGGGTTGTGCGCGAAATTCATCAAGATCGAGTTTTAAAACCTCTCGAAGCGTTTGGGTAATATGCTGAATTCCCTGATCAACTGTATTTCTACCGATAAATTCCAGCTTTAACTCTTCGTCTTCATCAATTAATGTCTCTCGGACTAAGCTTTGACGAGCCTTGATACCCCTTATAAGTACATCCACATAAACGTTTTCTTTTCCTATAAAGTAATCAGGAAGTGTTCGAAAATCTTCTCCACGATCTCCAATGCGAGGCGGTTTATCAAGATAGAATGTTAAAATTGGGCGGCGATAAACCTTGGACATTCTGAGCAACATACTTCTGGATGGCGCTACCGTGCCATTTTCATAATCCAGGAGTTTATCTTTAGCACTTGCTGTTTTTCCATCTTTAATTTGCAACTTGTGTGCTGCATTTTTTACAGAAAGCTCAGCGGTTTCACGTGCCCAAGATAATATTATGTGATTGATATTTGGCATTTCGGCTTCACTATTTACCTTTTTTCTATCTTAAATATATTTTTTATATATGACATAAATCCCTCGTTTAGACAATGCAGATGATTAAATTATAAACATCCGGTATGGGTCGAAAAAGGACATTCCCATAACACAGAACGCCCGCGAGATTAGCGGGACCCCCGATTTGGGGAAAATGATGACTCTACTTTTCGGTAAATTAAGAGTGAAGTTTAAAAGTGTTTAAGTTCGCATTTCTTCTGTCAGGGACTACAGGGTCATCATTTCGCCCAACCAAGGAGGCAAGCGAAGCGCAGCCGCGCAGTGGTTTCCGCTTCATTGAGCTGATGAGAAAAGCGACGAGGTTTTAGGAAAAGAGAGCATTTATAAATATGGAAATGCTATCGTAAAAGATAAAAATGCGCTGGCTTTTCCCAGTATACCTCAATGCCCTTGTTCAGCAATTCTTTTCTCTCTTTTTTTAATTATAGGAATTAATGATCGCAAGGCGTCATTTACTGAGTTCTCATTTGGAAAAAACTCAGCTACTTCAGGGTCGATGATTACAACATTTGTTCCTTTTTTGTATTTTTTAGCGTATTTGTCCCTTATGCCCTTGCTAAAATCATATTCTTCCAGCATATCCGGATCATTAGACATTGCTTTCATAGTATTTCTTTTTTTGTTGCTTTTCTGGCACTAATAAACCTTATGCTGGCTCCTCTTTCAGTATGAACAACAACCAAAGTGCGATTATCATAGGGCACACTGTGTTTTCCCAGATTTGTTTGTGCCTTTTTAAGATCCCACTCAAATATTAACATTTATTGATTCCTGTTCCAATTATTCTGCTTTACCAAGCCTTATGCAATTCGTTCAAAAACTTTTTGATAATCAGCCAGTTTTTCCACATGGCCAAATCTATTTACCTTGGCAACATGTTTGAAATCATTGGTAACGAATATCGCATCGTTTAAGATTGCTAAGGCATGATATAAGGAATCGCTGAGTTCAGGATAACCACTTTTCGGATTTCCTGTGCGAGCGATTTCAATAGCTTTCATTCTGATAGCAAGACTCGGAACTACAACCAGCAATACTTTTTCGTTTACCAATTGTTCAAGGTAGAGAAGATGCTGTTGAACTTTCTGCAAATTATCTAAATTCCCACAAAGAACCTCGGTTATTTCATCTAATAACAAACTTGGCGCTACAAGTTGAATTTCATTTGCAATCGCATGAGAAATCAACTGTCTGGCAGTCGCCTGTAATTGACGCCCGTATATCATTTCTAGAAAAACATTGGCATCCGGTACAATTATATTATTCATAGTTCTTTAGTAACTACTAACATAGTCAGGCTGAAGCTGTTTAGACTGAAGCTTGCATGCGTATGGCATGTCTGAAGGGGTCAGAAAAGCACGATTGCCGTGCTTTGGCGGAATGTGATTCTTGCATCAAACATGGCTTTAAAATGCATTTTTTCCTACCTGTATTCGTCTTTTTGAACGAATTTGACGTAAAACTTCTGTAGGATCTTCATTCATTGAAAGTGTCGGCAGACCGTGTAGCTTATCAAGTAAACGTTGTTTTTCTGAATCAAGGGAAGCCTGCGCCGGATGAGTACTCTCTGTGTTTGCAGGAACCAGGCGAGCTAAAGGTTTCCCTTTCCTTTCAATGGTAATAATATCGCCTTTATAAAACACTTCGTCAAGCAATGTACCGAATTGCCGACGTGCACTGGTAACATCAATTGTTCTTTGCATACTCTGCCCCCATACTTCATAGGATTTGTAACCATATATGTCATATAAGTTATTATGGTTTAAAAAAATAGATTTGTCAACCTTTGACGGTCTCGTAAAGAAAATCACCGATGGCTAAGTAGAAAGTTCCATATACCCCCGCTAAATATCAGCGGGATAAAAAGGCGCAGTGATTTTTCAGGGACGAGGCAATACAAGTAGTATGCCGAGTTTCTGAAAAACCGCTGCAATGCAGTAGATGGGACTTTCTACGACGCCATCAACCTTTTACGACTGCAATCGGCCTTAACTTTGCCACCTTTTTTGAAATCCCTGCACCGTGAACTACTTCAACCACCTGGGAAATATCCTTGTAGGCCTCAGGCATTTCTTCAGCCAGGGTTGATCTGCCTGTCCACCTGACAAGGATTCCTTTATCTTCGAGTTCGCGTTGTATGGCCCTGCCTTTGCTTGCTTTTTTCGCAGCCTTTCTGCTCATCACCCGTCCGGCACCGTGGCATGTTGAACCAAAGGTTTCTTCCATGGCTTTTTGTGTTCCTGCAAGAACATATGATGCCGTACCCATATCACCGGGTATAAGTATGGGCTGGCCAACTTCGCGATAATCATCACAAACAGCGGGATGCCCTGGCGGGAAAGAGCGGGTTGCGCCTTTTCTGTGCACGCAGACAAATCGTTTCTTTCCATCTATTACATGTTCTTCTTTTTTTGCAATGTTATGGCACACGTCATAAACCAAATTCATTTGAAGATTTCGCGGGCCTATGCTAAAAACTTTTGAAAACACATCACGGGAGCGATGCAGCAGGATTTGCCTGTTAGCCCAGGCATAGTTGGCCCCACAGGCCATTGCATTGTAGTAACGCATTCCCTGTTCAGATTGAATCATGGCGCAGGATAGCTGGCGATCCGGCAGAGAAAAGCCGAGTTTATTTACATGTTTGGTCATAAAGGCAAGAAAATCGTCACAAATCTGGTATCCCAGGCCACGGGAGCCTGTGTGAAGCATCAATGTAATCTGCCCTTCAAAAAGGCCAAACACGTTAGCTGCTTTTTCATCATAGACAGCTTCGACAACGCCAACTTCAATAAAATGATTTCCCGATCCCAATGTTCCGAGCTGTTTTCGTCCTCTTTCAAGGGCTCTATTGCTTAGCACATCAGGATCAGCATTCGGCATACATCCATTGTCTTCCGTGTGTTCAATATCCATATCGTTGCCGAAACCCTGGTGCACAGCCCACCGGCTGCCCTGTTTGAGCACCTTTTTTTCTTCTTTTACGGAAAGTTTTATCGACCCGGTGGAACCGACACCTGAAGGGATGTTTTGATAAAGGGCATTTACAAGGTCTTTAAGTTTTGGCCTTACTTCTTTTTCAACAAGGGCTGTTGTGGCCAGGCGGACGCCACAGTTTATGTCGTACCCGACTCCTCCGGGCGATATGATGCCTGTTTCCCAGTCAAAGGCAGCAACACCACCGATGGGAAAACCGTATCCCCAGTGCATGTCCGGCATGGCCATGGACGCCTTTAAAATTCCGGGAAGTGTTGCAACATTTGCTACCTGCTTTAAGGGCTCATTTTGTTTTTCGCCCTTTAGCATCTGCTCACTGGCATAAATAATGCCGGGTACACGCATTTCGCCGGTTTTGGGAACTTCCCAGCGGTATTTGTCGATTTTTCTTAATTCGATTGTCATAATTAGTTGATGCAAAGGGTTCAAGGAGTCAGGGATTCAAGGGGTCGAGTGTTTTTTTTCTAGCGAATTGATAAGCGCTTTGAGC
>JAUWOH010000460.1 GCA_030612225.1 Desulfobacteraceae bacterium | reverse complement strand
ATAACTGTTTCAGGACTTTTTGAGCCATAAGGAGTACGCGCAGTATCGCCAAAGTAGATGATATCATAGCCCGGAACTTGCTCCATAAGAGCCCGAACAACGGTAAGCCCGCCTATTCCTGAATCGAATACTCCAATCATTTAGCCTGTCCTTGAAAAACCTGTGAAGGCGAGCGCTTCGCTTGAAGAGCACTACGTTCAAGGAGCGCTTCGCTTGAGAAAAAATATTATAGGCTTTAAGTGCCTTAAATTAATTATTTTAACCTAAATCTTAAAACTCTATAGATTGACTTTTTACAATTTTATTGTATATAAGCAGGTATTACTGTTTACAAGCACAATAACCTGAGACCTTTGCAAAATGGTAATTTTTGTTCGAGTTCAAGGAAGGCGAAAATTTCAACCACAGGAATACACGGAGTATTTCGAGGATTGAAATTTGAGCCTGACGCAGAAGTCGGGCAAAAAGTGCCGTTTTGCAAAGGTCTCAACCTGAGAGAGTATTTAATGCATACACATGACAAAACAAAATCGATGGATCAGAAAATATTTAATATCGGCCTTTCCGTTGAAATAGTATCTTTATATCTTCTATGTTGCGGCCTTGCAGATGCAGGGGGTACGATTTCAAAGAAGAATATTCTTGAAATATGGAACAGCAGCGAAGAAGAATTAAGAGACTGCCTGCAAACTCTTGAAGAAAAAAATATTCTTCTCAGGATTCTATCAGACGGAGAAGAGCATGATGTTTATAAGCTGATAGATGTAGAACAGTGGAGAACCGGTAATTAGTCAATATCTTAACTCAATCTATTTTTATGCTTATTGAACCGCAGAATATCGAACAAGGAATGTCGAATTTCGAAGTGTTTTTCTAAACTTCTGCGGTTCGATATTCCTTGTTCGACATTCAATATTTAAAAATTAGTTGAGGTTAATTGCATTGACTCACAAATGTCATTTGTTGACTATCAGCTAACAGTTATCACCTATGAGCTAAATCAGCTTCTCAGCAACACATTTGCTTACCACGCTGTCCGGTACGTCTGCATTAATCCCCGGGCACATTGATGACATAATACGCCAGTTACCGGCATCAACAAGCACACTTTTTATAAAAGGCCATGCTTTGCACATATAGGGTTTAACTGGGTGAATAGTGCAAAGTTCGTCCCAGAATATGCAGTACCCGTTTTTGTCCTGGGAAAGAATTGGTTTTGTGCCGGAAAATTTGCAGTAATTGGCTAAAAAAGTTTTGACATCCGTTCTTATATATTTTGCAATGGCTTTAATATCTTTTTGAGATAAAAAAGTTCCGCCATAACCGCGGCAGCAGTCCCCACATTTTTTACAATGGAAAATTTCAGGCAGGGCGTCAGACACTGTGTCTGGTCTCCATGGCTCTTTTCAAGGTAACCTGATCCACGTATTTAAGGTCACCTCCCATGGGAACGCCTGATGCAATTCGAGTAACCTTGACAGGAAATTTTTCAAGAAGCTGCGCAAGATAAGATGCGGTCGCTTCTCCTTCAACATTTGTGCCTGTGGCGAGAACAATCTCTTTGACACGGCCATCTTTTAACCTGGATATCAATTCCCTGATTTTTATATCATTCGGTCCGACTCCGTTCATGGGAGACAGTACACCGGATAGAATATGATAAAGACCTCTAAATGCACCGGATTTTTCAACAGACACCATGTCGGCAGGTTGTTCCACCACGCACAATAAGGATTTGTCTCTTGCAGGGTCACTGCAGATGCTGCAAAGGTCACTGTCGCTTAAAGCAAAGCAACTGGTGCATAATCTTATCTTATCTTTTAGTTCGACAATACTGCGGGCAAGGTGCTCAGCCTCAATGCGGGGCGCTTTCAGAATATGCAATGCAAGGCGCTCGGCTGTTTTTTCTCCTATGCCGGGTAGCCTTGAAATGTTTTTAATCACGTTTTGTATTGAAGCCGGATAGTAGTTCATATTACGTCAATCCCGGGATATTCAATCCGCCGGTTAGTTTGCTCATTTCTGATGAAAGCATTTCCTGTGATTTTGCAAGAGCGTCATTTATTGCCGCAAGAATTAAATCCTGCAGCATTTCCACATCTTCAGGATCGACAACTTCTTTTTCTATTTCTATTGATACGATCTGCTGCTTTCCATTTGCTACAACCTTAACCATGCCGCCGCCTGATGTTGTTTCAATTGTTCTGTCAGCCAGTTCTTCCTGCATCCTTAGCATTTTTGCCTGAAGCTTCTGGGCTTGCTTCATCATGTTTCCCATGCCTTTCATTAAAATACCTCCGTGTATGTCCGGATAAACCTGCGTTAAGTAATTTTTACATCAACAACATCGCCGTTGAAAATCTCTATTGCATCATTAATAAGCGGGTGGCTGAGCGCTTCCTTTTTCAGGTGATTATCCCGGTCTTTTTTATCCCTCGTATTATTATCTAGTTTTTCAGTTATAATAATTTTCATG
>JAUWOH010000003.1 GCA_030612225.1 Desulfobacteraceae bacterium | reverse complement strand
AGGGGCTCCACCGTAAACGCCACATGTTGCGAGTAGCGGGTTGCGGGTTGCGCGTTTTTTTTCTTTCTTACATTAAATACTGTGAACCTGAGTAATGAAAATATTCCATTAACATTTTTTACTAAGATATAAAATCAATTTTAATAAAAATTATACACTTTTTATAAATAAACCACTTTCTAACTTGTTCTGTTTCTGGTAATACTGCTATTGTCAGGCAGTTAAGATGTTAAGTGGTTGAATAAATAAGATAATTGGGTATAGAAAATTATTATGTCTAAATCCTTATTTAAAAAGGTTTCCATAGCTTCACTTATCATGATGTCGTCGGTTTTCCTGAGCCGGGTGATCGGCATTTTCAGGGAAGCGGTAATTGCACACATAGGAGGGGCTACTGGTGAAGTGGATGCCTATCTGGTTGCCTTTTTGATTCCGGATATACTGAATCATATTGTTGCGAGCGGTTTTCTTTCCATAACCTTTATTCCGATTTTTTCTCATTATCTCGCAACTAACGAGGAAGAGAAGGGCTGGGAGGCTTTTTCCATAATTCTGACATGCTTTGGAATTCTTTTATTACTGATTATTATTATTGCTTTTATTTTTACACCTGAATTTATTGCAATCATAGCCCCTGGGATAAAGGAGCCTGCCCTGCAAAAAAGTGCAATCAGAATGACACGGATTATTATGCCTGCCCAGTTTTTCTTTTTTGCAGGTGGTCTGTTCATGGCCGTTCAGTTTGCCAAAGAAAGGTTTTTTCTGCCTGCTTTAGCCCCCCTTTTGTATAATATCGGCATAATTACCGGCGGCATACTCTTGGGCTCATGGCTGGGCATAGAAGGTTTTTCCTGGGGAGTTCTTGCAGGTGCGTTTGTCGGGAATTTTGCAATACAATACTTTGGAGCCCGAAAAGTCGGCATGAGATTCAGACTATCTTTTAATTTAAAACATCCTGATTTTAAAAAATATTTTCTGTTAACTCTGCCGCTGATAATCGGCCTGACCATGATGTTTTCTTCGGAATTCCTTTTTAAATTTTTTGGATCATTTATGCCGCGTGGAGACCTGGCATGTTTGAATTACAGTTTCAGAGTCATGATGATTCTGGCAGGTTTTTTCGGTCAGGCAATAGGAATGGCTATGTATCCATTTATGGCAAAACTGATTGCTGAGAATAAGATATCTGAATCGAACAGTCTGCTGAACAATATCCTGCGACTTATATCTATGGTGATCCCTTTTTCTGTTTTGATGATGGTACTCAGACATGAAATTATTCTTATCCTGTTTCAGCACGGAAAATTTGATGCTGCTGCCACGGAACTGACATCACAGATTCTGATTTTCTTTCTGATTGGTGTATTTGCCTTTTCAGCCCAGACTGTTGTTGTCAGGGGATATTATGCCATGGGCAATACACTTTTCCCTGCAGTTTTCATGACTGTCGCTGTTTTGTTAAGTATTCCCCTTTATTTTTATGCAATGCATATCATGGGTGCCAGGGGAATAGCCCTGGCTGTTTCATTGTCGGCCATTTTCCAGGTGATACTGTTATATGGTTTATGGAACAAAAGGAGTAAAAACAAGGAAAGTCACTCTGTCTATTTTTTCTATATTAAAATTATTGTTATAAGTATGGTAATCGGAGTATTCCTTGAGTGGTTTAAATCAAAAGCGCTCTGTGGAATTGATTCCGGGACATTTGCAGGCAGCATAGCTGTTTTGGCACTGACAGGCACAGTGTTCTTAGTCCTTTTTTTTATGGGAGGTTACATTTTTAAAATAAAAGAGATTGCAGAAATAAAAAACAGCTTTGTTAAAAAAATTAAGGCTCTATTTCCTCAATAACAGATTCCGTATCTTTATCCTTTTGATCAGGAAGTAAGGGCTGGAATATTGCAACAGGAAGTGTAAAGCACCTTTTTAAAAGCCCGAATATACCGGCTCCTATCGCTGTTGGAGAAAGTGGTATAACGTCAGGATCTGCAGGATTCCCTTCAACCCTGAATGGAATGGAAACCAGCTTGCCTCCAAGGATATGGTTCACAAGGGGAATATGTTTGATGATGTAATCAACTGTTTTAAACGGGGCTACAAGAACAACGATATCCATCTCATCACGGACAAGATCGATATAACCTTCGCAAACTATGGTCATTGAAGAACCGTCAATGACAAATTCTTTAAATATGAATTTGCCGTTCTCTAAGTTTCCATCGGCCTTAATAGAGTTATAGGCAAATCCTTCTTTTACCACATCCGGAAGTTTTCCCCTGAAAATTTCTGTGACATTTAAAAGAGCGAGTATTTTTGCCAGTACTCCATAGCGATAAATACGTCCATCTTTGGCATGGAATTTCAGATTTCCATTCAGAACTTCGCCGATCTCTTTGCTGTTTGACATGGCAAACAGTTTTCCTGAAAGATCAAATTTACCTGTTACAAGTCGATTTTTTTTCCAATGACACATAACCGTATTATCTAATTGCCGGTTTTCGGCAACAGGATATAAATAAAGTTCCATAATCGTTGAAGATATTTTTATGGACCCTGGAACTGATATGCCGCACAGATTTACTTTGGTGAAGTCGATAAAGACTTCGTTATCTTCCAGGAAGATATCAGCATGAACCGGGTTGAAGGCTAAGTCCCCCCATGTGAAATAATCTGATTTGATTCTGAAGACACCCTCCACAGGCAAAGTCCAGGGTTTTTTATCGTTCCCGGGGTCCTTCTTTTTATTTACATACTCTATGATTTGACCAACCCTGTCCCATCCAATCTCATCAGCTGAAAGTTCCGTATAGAGCTGGAGTCCTTCCTCCGAGAAAATAATACTCCCTTCAGAAGTAAAACTGCTGTTTCCCCATGCCATATTTGCAGATTCTATGATGAAATTGTTTTTGACAGTTCCCGGAATAGTGCTTTCTGTTACATCGAATTTTCCGTCGGTCACGGATATCGGGTCTGAGGACAGGGACGAATTTATTAAAATATTTTCAAGTTTGCCTTTCATATTGATACGCCAGTTCATTGGGCTTGAGACCGGGCCGTCTAAATTAATATCGGAAAGTGTTACTATGCCCCGTATAATTTTGAAATCTTTAAAAACAGCGGCAGTATTTTTATAAGAGAGAAGCCATGGATAGATCTCTTCCATCTGCAATCTGGATAAGCGGGATTTAATTTTAAGATGAGGTTCATCTTTCCATGTGATGCCGCCGGAAAACTGAGAAAATGAGGATTTTCCTATTACAGTGTTTAATTTATCAAATGAAATTTGAGTTCCTTTATATGCAAAACGCCCGCCTTTAATTTGCAAAGGATATGGAATACGCCCATAACGCGCTTGTAGATTAATTTTTGAAGCATATACACCAACTTCGACAGATTGTGTGTTTCCGTCTAAAACCATTTTCCCCAGAGCACTTCCACTAACTTTTTTTATTTGTGAAAGTTCTTTTAAAAATGGTTTGTTTTCTACCAGTCTTTTAAGGATTGGAGAGAGCTGGGCCAAATCAGCCTGAACTACTGTTTCCACATAAAACGGGATGTTTTTTTCAAATCCTAATTCCAACATCCCATTGGTCCCAAACGAATTTCCCAAACGCGCTTTAATATTTTCTCCCATCAGAATACCATTGGAAATGGTCACGCTGCCTTCGACATCTTCCAGGTCAAGGAGTGCTACAGGGACAAAAATATTTCCATCACGCAGCCTCCCCCTAATGAAAATATTTTCTATTTTTCCCAGGTCCGCCTGAGATTTTCCAAAGGATTTAAACGTGATTTCAGGAACATTACCACCCTTTACTATGTCAAAGATGTCTTTTGTGATACCGCTATTTCCTGCCAGGGCGAGGGCGACTTTGCGCGTTGAGCCGACATCTGCTTTTTTAACGTTTATATCGAGACTTACCTGTTTCGCAATTCGGTTTATGGAAAATTGTCCGGATGCTCTGAGTTTCGGGTAATTAAAAACAAGGTTGGAAAGAGAGACTTTTGTCTCTTCCTCATCCATATTCAATTTGCAGATAATGCTTTTCGCTTTTATGACGAGCTTTTCATTTTTCCGAAGCAATGTCAGGTAGGATGTATGGCTTTGGACCTTTGCGTGCAGTGCATGATGTTTGTTTGATTTAAAATCAAGATTCAGGTTGATACCGGCATCTGCAATTTTAAAGTCCGCATCCGGGAAAAGGTAATCAGTCAATTCACGGGGGCAAAAAGCTGTTAAATTAACCTGCCCATTACTCGCCAGGCTTTGTGGATTAATCCAGCCATGAACAGAGATATTTTTCCACAGATTCGATTTGGATGTAAGATCGATTTTAAATTTGCTTGAAGATAGAACTGCACGTGCATGGACATTTTTAAATGTAAAAATTACATTATCTCCATCACTAAGATCAAGGCTGCCTTCTGTTATTTTTAAAACAAAGCCGGGTCTTTTAAACTGTGGGTGTTTAAAGAAAGAGGCAAGTGTTTTCCTGGCAGAAAGCAGGGGAAAAACATTTTTTTTCTTGACCGTCTTTTTACTTCTTTCCGGCAGTTTTATCTTAATGACGGGGTTTTTAACAGTAATTCCTGCGATTTGCATATCACCTGAAAACAAGGGTAAAATAGCAGGATAAACACTTATAAAGGCCGAAGTTCCTTTTATACCTTCCGAAACAGACAGCCTTGCCTGGTGGATTACAGCATGGGGTCGTGGAAAATATAACAGATCAATTTTAGTAAAATGTAATTTACCCCCTAACCGATCGGAAAGATGTACTAAAATTTTTTCTTTCGCCAGTTCCAGGTTGATAAGCACTGGTGAAACAAGAATGAAGATAAGCAGGACAACCAAAAGGATTCCAATGCCTCTTGCTGTCCAGAAAAATATTTTTGGGGTTTTGTTCATCGCAACTTTATTTAATCGCCTGAAGTCGTACTCAAAGGCTTTTTATTATCTGTTGTATGGCTGAAAAAGTGCGGATCCAGGGTGAAAATTTGCGGAGCTCCTGCGGCAATTTTTTCATGGCTGATGATGCTTCTTTTCTGTTAGGATAGATACCATAGAGCAAAGGATACCACTTTTTATTATGGTAGAGAGTTTTATAATATGCAACCTGATTAGATAACTTGTACTTTTTTACGAATTTATGAATAGATTTTTCATTCTGCAGGCCGATAAGCTGTATTGTATAATGTGACGGATTTTGGGCAAGGAGCCAGCTTTCACGATGGATTCCTTTAGCCTTTTTTGATTTCTCTGAAGCAGTTTTTTCTTGTTTTTTCTTTTTTTGAATAAGATCAGATGATTTTATTTTCTTTTTTCCAGCCTGGTCTTTTAATTTTAAAGATACTAAAGGGTCGGTTTTACTCAATTTATTCTCTGGTTTGTCAAGCGACTGCTTGGCTTTTTCAGAACCTTTATCATTTGAAGAAGCGACAGGAGCAGCAGAGACTAAAGGAGCGGGCGGCTTTTTAGCAGTTTTTCTCATGTTGTTTAAAACCTGAGTTTCAGAGCCGGGTATATCTGCAGAGAGGATATTGGAATTTTTCTCTTTGAAGAAAAAATGCAACATAACCAGGCTGAGTACTACAATAAAACCTGCGATTATGAGAAAGGATTTTTTAAAACGGGGAAGTCGGATTGAGCGGGACGTGGACTTTTCTCCTGAAAGCCTGTTTAAAAGAAGCATGTGCGCTTTTTCATTAATGCTACCTGGAAGACCATATGCAGATTTGTGTATAGACTTTATATCAGATGATTTAAAAGGATTTTTCCCGGTGAGTCCCGCAATCTTGAGCCTGTGGAAAAGGTAATCGTGAGTTTCCATTTCGCTTAATGAGGACATATGCACCTTATTTATAACTGTTTCTCTGGTAAAAGGTGCAGGAAGGGAGGCCATAGTTGCATTGATACCTGGTTCGCTAAAGAGAATCAGACGCTTTAGTTTACGGCTTCCACCTGGAGCAAGAGCATCCTTTAAAAGATACTGCAATTCAATTCCAGTCAGTTCATGAGCATCGTCAAACATAACAATCGGAAGCTCATCATCGGGCAGTATAAAGGCCCGGTGCTCATTGAGTTTATCAAGAGACGGCGGACTTCCGGAGGTTGTTGTAGAATGTGCTCGGATTCTGCATGTGCGCCAGTTTCCTTTAGCAGAAACAAGAAACTGGTTGAGCATCGTGGTTTTACCGCTACCTTTTTCCCCGATAACCAGAATGAGGAAGTCGCGGCCCTGAATCAGGCGTCTTAAAACATTCAGCCTTTGAACAAAGGGCGGAAAGGCATAAAAAAATGTATTGTCAACCTCAGGTAAAAACGGGGCCTTTTTAAGTCCAAGAATTGCGTTATAAGGTGGGTCTGGTTTAATTTGAAAACCTCCTCAAAGGAATTTATTCGCCGAAAAGTTCTATTGAGCGTAACGAATCCCGTTGGTAGCAGGACAAGTGCGCGGTTATATAATACTCACTGACACTATATTTCGCTTTAATAATTTATTTTTACCCATTACCGTCTATGGCTTTGGATAAACTAAAGCGTGCGAAACTTGAGATAGATATTTATATAAACCTCTTTATCAATAACGTAGAAAAAGTCAAGAAAGTACAGTAGTATCTAAAAATATTCAAGTTTGACCACACATCTATTTACCGCGAAATTTACTAAATAAAAAAATCGGCACGAATATTGTTAAAAACTGATTATCAAATAATATATATGTAATTAACAAGATAAACTTGAAAATTATCTAAGATGTCAAGCATATTTGTATTAGATGATGTAGAAAACGCAGGAAACCTTTGGGACATCCGTAAAATATTAATATGCTTGGCATAGACCAGGACGTTCTTCGCTTAATAAGTTGCCTATTGATGGCTTGAGTCGACTGTGCTATTAGGCTGTGGGGTAACTGGGAATGCGGATGCTGGAAATTTCACACAGATTGAATCTGCACGAACTACATTATTGGCCTGGCGGTATAGCGGTTGCTTTTGTGATCAAGCCGAGTGTTTAATCAAATTAAATCAGAGGAGGTTGCCATGAGAATACTTGCACTTAACTCCAGCCCCCGAAGCGGAGGACAAAGTAAAACCGAACTGATGCTTAATCGACTTATCCAGGGGATGTGCGATGCCGGTGCTGAAGTCGAGGTCGTAAACCTGCGCGAGAAAAAGATCAGGAATTGCATCGGATGTTTCACATGCTGGAGCAAGACCCCTGGACGGTGCATTCACAAGGATGATATGGCAAAAGAACTGTTCCCAAAATGGCTGGAATCAGACATGGTAGTCTACGCAACGCCACTTTACAACTATGCCATGAACGCAACGCTCAAGGCTTTTATCGAGCGGACCCTTCCATCGCTTGAACCTTTTTTTAATGTTCACGGCGGCCGGATGTTTCACCCTTTGCGTTACAAAAACCCGGCGGTTGTGGTGCTTTCCGTTGCCGGGATGCCTGACGAAGGTCATTTCAGCGCACTGTCGGCCCATGTAAACTATTTATTTGCTGCGCCTGGCCGACAGCTTATTGCCGAAATATACCGCCCTGCGGCCGAAACAATGACGCTCCCCTTTTTCAAAGAGAAATTAAACGACATATTGGATGCCACTACACAGGCAGGGCGAGAATTGGTACAGTCAATGAAAATCTCCTCTAAGACAATGGAGAAAATCAGACAGCCTATCGCCGATTCTAATAACTTTGCCGAACTGGGCAACGTCTTTTGGAAGACTTGCATTGCAGAAGGAGTAACTCCAAAAGAATTTGGAAAGAAAAATATAGCTCCGCGTCCTGACTCAATTAAAAGCTTTTTGCTCTTTTTTCCTTTTGGACTCAATTCTGAAGCAGTTGGTGATAAAAAAGTAATATTACAGTTCCACTTTTCCGGCGAAGTAAAAGATTCATGCTACTTCATTATTGACAAGGGTAACATTGATGGGAAAACAGGAACCATGGAAAAACCGGACATTTCTATTGAGACTACCTTTGATATGTGGATAGACATCATGACCGGCAAGGCTGATGGCCAGCAGATGTTTATGGAACAGAAATACAAGGTAGATGGTGACCTATCATTATTGATTCAATTATTTCAGAAAGAAAGCGGCCACTAACGGCCTGCAATAAGCATGTTTAGTCAAAAGGTACTTTAAAAAAGCTACTTCCGGGGCTGTAACTTTTAAAAGCGGCATACAATTCAGTCATTTCGTTTTATCCACTTTCAAAAAGCAAGGGTTCGCGCAGGTAAGCGTAGACTCCGAAAATAAGTTTGCAATTTTAAGTGTTGAGGCGCCCGTATGGCGAGGCGTGAAAGCGCAGGAATATCAGGCATATTTCGAGCTTTCGCAACGCAGCCAGGCGGGATGCATCGGCGTTTTAAGTCAGAAGGGATGCATCGGCGCTTAAAATGTAAAGTTATTTTTTCGCGAGCCCTAAGTTCTTATCAAACAATATAGCTCCCCTTATATCTAAATATTCCGGCGGGTCATTTAAACCATATACAGACAGTGTATCATCATCAATTTTTTTGAGAACAATATGAAACCATCCTGTGAAGAGATACCCATAAAACACACCATCAGGCCCTACAATTTTGTAAAGAGTTGGGCTGAATCCAGGGAAGTCACTACCTTTAATCCTTTTGATGATATCTGAAATTGTTGTCTGTTCATTTATTTTCACCCACATATCACCCGGCAGGAGCTTTTTATTGTCTTTTTTAGGATCAAAAATGATACCCGATACAAATTTTTCACTACGACCGAAATAGTGAATATCATAATCATCCGAATTTTTTATCAGTTCCTCAATGGCAACCTCAGCTTCATTTTTTGACTCAATTACGAGTTTCCCATAACCTGAACATCCGGTGATGATAATAGCCGATATGATAGTTATAATTATAACATAAAACCGTTTCACATATATGTATTTATTTGAATACATGTCGTATTTCTCCTTTAAACATCATAAAAATGAAATATTTTTTGATAAAGCCTGGATGAATTCGACTTCTTACGAATTCATTAAATTGATGGTCTCGTAAGTCTCACCGATGGCTAAGTAGAAAGTTCCATATACCCCCGCTAAAAATCAGCGGGATAAAAAGGCGCAGTGATTTTTCAGGGACGAGGCAATGCATGTAGTATGCCGAGTGTCTGAAAAACCGCTGCAACGCAGTAGATGGGACTTTCTACGACGCCATCAAAATTGAACTGTGATTTAATGCAGATCGTATTTTGATATCAGACGAGACAGGTAGGTTCTTTGAATACACATGGCTTGTGCAGCAAGACTTCTGTTTCCGCTTGTGTGTTTGAGGTTTAAAGTTATGAACTCCTTTTTGAAGCTGTCAATAGCCTCTTTGAGAGTCAATCCCACCTCCATACCGGGATACTTTGGATTTGAAGCAAGGTTGGGAAGGTCTTCCTGCAAAATTTCTATACCGTTACCCATAACCACTGCCCGTTCTATAGCATTTTTTAATTCTCTGACATTTCCGGGCCAGTCATAGACGAGCATGCAATTCATGGCTCCTTTTGAAATTGCAAGATGAGAAAGTCCCCTTTCCTGCTTGAAGATATTTAAGAAATACTGGGCCAGGAAAGGTATGTCATCCATTCTTTCGCGCAGTGGCGGCATATGAATCTCGACAACGTTCAGGCGGTAGTATAAATCTTCTCGAAACCTTCCCTCGGAAACTTCATTTGCAATGTTTTTATTCGTGGCGGAAATAACTCTCACATCAACGGGGATCGATTTGTTTCCGCCTACCCTGTAGAAAACACCCTCCTGAAGAATCCGAAGAAGTTTTGCCTGCATCCCCGGACTCATCTCTCCTATTTCATCAAGAAAGATAGTGCCCCCATCTGCCAGTTCAAATTTTCCGATTTTTCTACCCACAGCACCGGTATAGGCTCCTTTTTCATGCCCGAAAAGCTCATCTTCAAGTAATGTTTCCGGTAAGGCTGCACAATTTAAAACAATCATAGGCTGATCTTTCCGTAAGCCTGAACGATGAATTAGCCGGGCCAACAATTCCTTACCGGTTCCACTTTCTCCTAAAATAAGGGTGCTTGCTTTTGAGTTCGCCACCTTGACGGCATCGAAGATGACTTTCTTTAAGGTATCACTCTCCCCAATAATTTCATACCTATGGTCGAGTTCTTTTTTAAGGTTTTTGAGTTCTTTTTTATTGTTTGCAATTTTTCGGGCATTACCTATAGCCAGCGCAGCCAGATCGGCAAATACCGACAGTATTTTTAAATCCTCCTTTTGAATCGGGTCTCCTGTTACTTTATCAATAATTTCAACAACACCTATTGTTTCGCCCTTTATCTTCATCGGTACACAGGCGATGGAGCACGTTTTAAATCCTATGGAATCACTTATTTCCCTATACCAGCGCGGATCGGAGCTAACATCAGGTATAAGCAGAGGTTCTCCTTTTTCAGCAACATAACCTGCAATTCCCTGCCCCATGCCGATTTCAAACTTCTTGACGTCAACTTTCTTTTCGCCTGTAGCCACTTTAAAAAAAAGCTTATTTGTTTTTTTATCAACCAACAGCAGCGAACTGGCTTTAGCGTCCATCATCCGGGTGGCAGTTTCTATGATAAGCTCAAGAAGTTGATCAATGTCCTGTACCGAAGAGACCCATGTTGATATTTCTTTTAAACGATCTATTGAAATATCAGGATTTGTCGTTTTTGAGTACATGTGTAATAAGTTAAGCTCCTGAAAATATAACAAAGGTGAACTAAAAACAGGAATTATCGAACAATAAAATTCAAGTGAATGTGAAGAAAAACTTTTAATTGAGTTGAAGTATATGCACAGGTAGGGTGATTGTCAATTCATAAATAAATCGTTTATAAATGAATTCAGCATGAATCGATCTATGAGAAAGTATCCAAATTTGATGCAATTAACAGTAGATTTGCATTAGAATCAATCAGGATGGTCTCGTAAAAAGCCATTTTTCACCACTGAGCTCGCAGAGAACACAGAGAATATTTTGTTTTATTAACTATTTATCCCTGTGAGCTCCGCAGCCCCTGTGGTCAATTCAACTTTTTATGAATCTATAAATCAGGGTAATAATTGAGAAGGATCTGGCAAGGACAGCATTAAAAATGCCGTCCTTTATAAAACCAGGTCATTTCGGAAATGCCGATAATCAGTGTAGTTTTTTATTTGAATTACGTATGTATTTCGTTACATCATTGCCATTCACGGCAACCCCTTTACCGGGAGAAAAATCTCATCAGTATTTCTGTCTATCGATTCAAGACGAATAAAAATGCATCTTGCTACGTACATAACGGTAATGAGCATAAAAGTAATAAACAGCAATAAAAGAAGCGTGCGGTCAAAAAGAGTCATATAGGCCAGTATGGTTAAAGGAATCAACGCATACCTTACAATCTTTCTCGGGCCTGGATGCTCGCGCAAATAATCTGCTATTGGCCCAGAGTTCCTGTAATATAAACCTACAATTTTTTTGCCGATACTGTTAGTCAGAAGCCTTCGGTCTCGAAATTCACTGAGGATTTGTACATGCCGTTCAGTTTCCGACCCAAAAGCAGCGGTAGCGATAAAACAACCACCACCACCGGCACCGTCATCTCCACCTCCTGAGGATGAACCGTCGGAAGAAAGGGATGTCCCTGTTTGAATTCCTGAGAAGTGATACACCATTATTTCTATATAAGACAAGCCCGGGTCGTTATGATTTACCCTGGAATCCGGAACCATCCAGTATTCACCTGCAGGCTGGATAATACCGTCAGAATCACAAGCCAATTCCCAGCTTGTGCCATTATAAAAATATACACTAAGGCCGCTGACATCAGCATATCCATGGCAGGGAATGAAAACCTTGACCGGTGTATCGAAAATAGTGGGTGGCTGGAAATGCATGGGTATTCCAACAGATTCTATACCTGGCAAGTCGATTTCTGAAATTTCATCAACAGGACCAAATGAGGGAGGAACCGGTTCAGAACTGCTATAAACGATCATGGTTCCCTCAAGATCACCGCTGTTCACTTGGACACCTGTATCATAAGCTCCTCCAAGAGCGGGATCTGCAGGATCAACAGAACCGGTATCCGGCAAATTGGCCTGAGCTTCATCATGCTCTGCCTCAGATTCAACATTAAAATCATAACTCGCCTGGTTCATCGAGTTGCCGTAAGAGTCATAGGCATCAATTTTAATATTGATGTTTGAATCAAATTCAAAATTTCCATAAGTATCCTGGGAACGGTCATAAACAGCCCAAAGCAGGGTGACCTGGGAATGGTCGTCATTGGTCAGTTTCACTACCCGCATTGTATTGGAGCTCAGGTTTCGATTATAAATCCGGTCACCATCATCTATGATAAAAGTGATGCTGTTTTGATTTATATTAATTCCATTAGCAGAATCTATAAGTACTGCAAATGAAGAATTGTTTGGTACACGCCAGTTATCAATAATTCCGGAATTATTATGGGGCAGTGTCTCTATTAATTCAAATGGTATTGAAGCTCCGTCACCGGGATCTGTATCGCTTTGATACTCCTGATAATTCGTGTACCCGTCACCGTCCGAGTCCTGGCTTCTGTCATCAAAAGCCGGGTTTAATCCATTATCGACTTCCCAGTCATCAGCCATGTCATCGTTGTCATTGTCGTTTATCCTGATGGAACTGGGGTTTACCGCAATACCGCCGGAATCTGTAATATTGCTTACAGTCAATGTTAAAACAGTGTTGTGTGGAATGGAGGCCATGGAAAGGCGGTACGTGCTTCCGCTTGTATTGCTTATATCATCGGATCCGCCGGTGGTGACAAAATTAAGGGAAGGGCTGAAGCTGTAATTTGCTTCAATGTTTGCATTTTGCATATTCGGCTTGTTGAAGGTGATGGTTATAGTGTTATTATCAAAATCAACAGCGGGAAACTCCACTATCGAAGGAGGAGATGACTGGACGGTGCTGAAAGTGTATTCGGCTGAAGGGTTTGTGGCATTTGGAATTTGATCAGGGCCATTACCACAGGCATCTGCTGAGCCAGCACGAAAGTAATATGCAGTGTTTGCCGAAAGCCCGGTTAGTGTTATGCTGTGATTTGACGTCGTATTGTCAATATTTTGACTTGACGGGTAACTTCCCCAATTGCTGGCGGAAGTGCCATACTGGATCAGACTGGTGCCCGGCTCGCTTGTTGTCCATTCAATAACTGCCGTGCTTTCGGTTATATTAGTTACCGTGGGGGTCGAGCTGACGGAAGGTGCGGAAATATCGAGTGTTCCGTTAACGCTATTTGAAGTCACCGTATTTATTTTTGCATTTAAGATTACAGCCCCTTCACTTACGGATGTGAAATTAACGTCCGCTGACCAGCTTCCATCCGCATTTGCTGTAGCCGTTCCTACCAGTGTGGCACCCGAATAGATTTCTACACTAGCTCCGCCGGCTCCCCGTCCTGACACGCTAAATGACGTATGGTCGGCATAGTTGACGCAGAAACCGTTTTGAGGCGAAGAAATATAAAAGGTTGATACCTCATTGGAATAACCACTTTCGTTGTCTTCGGTATCATATGCGGTAAGTGCAAGGAAATATATGTGGCCGGCGTCTAATTCGGTAATTGTGAATTCCGGATTGTTTGGATCGCTAAGGCTGCTTAATGGTATATCTACCGGTGAAGGTCCTTGATGAGCTCCAGTACCGTCGTAAGGAGAGCCGGATGAATCTGCTTTGTAATATAGTTTATAACCTGCAAGGTCACTCTCGGTATTTTCGTCCCATCGGAGTGTAACATCAGCAGCAAAGCATAAAGTCTGAAAACTAAGGAAGAATAAGAATAAAAATAAGATGACTTTACAACCGGATAAGTTGTGTTTGGCTTTTCGCATGGTTTTTCCTCTTTAAAAAAAGTTACTTCATTAAGGTCTTCGAGCGCGCTATTAGGTAATTGCAAAAAATATACCAGAGGGGTAAATGTTTTTTTAAAACTGTAATAACAATGTGTTATGTCGTTTGTGGAAGAGAACGTTACGCCATATGAAAAGGTATTTATGTTTTTGTGATTAAAATTGTATTATTTTGTGAACATATTGAAGCAAAAATCTGAAAATTGATAAAATATTTCCTCGAACTGTTTGATAATTACGAGATCTATATTGCAGGCAGCATTTTACCGCTCGAAAATAAAAATTAGCTTTTATCCCAAAAGACCTTTATAAATGCTTCTCGCGAAAGCAGGATTCAAATTCAAAGAAGGTGACCCTGCCGTGTCGATTTTAACCAACGGAATATATTGTATATTTTGATGGCAACTTCAAAGCTTCACTGCGTGCCAAGATATGAGCCGGATCCCGCAAAAGGACAGAGGAAAAAGGAAGTGTTTTTCAGAGGTCACGCTGAATCATGAGATAAAAAAATAAGTTATATTATTATAAACAAAATATGTATTATTTTGTGAACATAGAGAACTGAAAATCTAAAAATTGGAAAAACCAGCCGAAACAGTATGAAAATTATGAGATATATGATAAGCAGCATTCTATCGTTTGAAAATAGAAATTAACCTATATGCCGAATTACGAGAAAAACTGATGCAAAAAAGCCGGGTTAAAAGAAAACAATCTTATTTTTCAAGACATTTTTTATCGATACTACTTGTGATATCTTTTATATTCTTCTGTCCGGGTATTACTTTAAGCGCCACAAAATACTACTATTACCTACATGCAAGTTCTTTTCGCATCAAAAAAGATACGATAAAATTTATCGGAAAACTTCAAAAACATGGATATGAAGTTGTTGTAAAGTACAAAAAAATTGCAGACCAGGGGTATTGGTATATAGTTTATATTGGCCCTCTTTCATCCAAGAAAGAGGCAAATTTAACAATCAGGTCGCTAAGAAAAAAAAAGCTGGCTAGATATATTGCCGTCCATCAAAAGAGGTCTTTGCTTTCAAGTGATTTAAGGGCAGAAAAACAGGTGGTTGCTAAAGATCCTTCTACTCAGGTTTCGGCCACAAAGATGACAAAATTGCCGGAGAGGGGAATCGGCAGAAACATAGCCCATGGGAAATTTGTCTTAGGTTATCGACATTTGTACAGGGAAGTTGAGACTGAGCTTACCAAACGAAAACGCATAACATCAGATGGAAGTTCAACTACTGTTCAGGTAATCCCAATTTCAGACAGCGAAAAAAATGATTTTCCAACATCAATGCATATGGATTCATTATGCTTTCGATATGGTTTGACAGACTATCTGGAGATTTTTTTAGAAGCAGGTGGCGGTTATAAAGAACTTTCCAGCATATCCTTTGTCTATGGCGGAGGTCTTCAATTGAGTCTTTTTGAAGTGGAAAGAGGTGTATTCAAGGGGTTGTATACCAGCCTTTCCGGAGGATATTTGAGCGGAAATGTGGAGTATGAATTCGATTCATCTGCCGGTAACAAATGGAATAAAGAGGCTGCATTTAATGAGTTGTCAATTAGAGGAGAAATAGGTTTTTTGCGCCCCAAGTTTGCCGTTTATCTCGGAGGGGTTTTTTTAAAATATGATGAAACTGCCAAGCGTGAACAGCTTACCGGTCTTGATCCGTCTTTTACTTCATTTATATACGAAGATGAGCTTGAAAACGAAAATAGTTTTGGCGGTTTTGCCGGAGTTGAAATTTACCTGACACCTTCTCTCCTGGCAAAAATTGAGGGGCAGGTCTTCAGCCAGGAAAGTATTTTTGTGGCTGTTGAATATCATTTTTAATTAATTTTTATATACCCCATCAGCTTGCTGTACGGAAACTTGAACTATGGAGTAGATTAACAAGATAGCATTTTCCCTCTACTTTTTAAAATGAGGTGAGAATTCGGGCTGGGCGGTCAATTCCACCTCTTTATCCAGCGTCTTGCCGTCTCTTTCCACTTGAATACTGACCTTGTCTCCAATCTTTGTGGAAAAAAGGGCGATTTTCAGGTCGGCCAGGGTTTTAATCGGATGACCGGAAAACTGTGTAATGATGTCCTCTTTTTGCAGGCCTGCCTTGCCGGCAGGGCCTTTTCCCACGACATCGTTGACCACAAGGCTTTCTTCTTTTTCCTCAACCATTACCCCTAATTTCGGCGATTTTTCCCCCTCCAGTTTTGTGGTGATCAATACATAGTCCGCGATACCGTCTTCAATCTTTTCGTCCTGGACAATTACGGTGTAGGGCTCTTTGACCCTTCGGTATAACCTTTGAGGAATTCCATATTCGTGTCTGATATGACCGTTTCCTGCAAGAATGACAAGCTTGCTTGCCGGATTGTCTGCAAGAAACTTAGCCGCACTGTCTGCCATGGTCTCATCCCAGAGTGTCTGTGCCTGGAAAAACTGATTAAAATCTTGAAGATTAGTCTCTTTGTAATGAATATCAAAGACCCTGTGTAGATCAACGCGGTATAATTCATTTGAAAAATCAAGTTTGTCCGGCAACTGCTTTCTCTCATTCTTTAAAAGGCTGTCTATCCCTTTTCGGGCGGTTTTACTGGAAATGTCGCCATCGATATTGAGGGCGATCAATGGAATATTGTTTTCCTTTAAGAAGTCGACAATCGGTTTGTAGAGATTGTAGTCGTACCGCCATTTGTTAAAATAATCGGTCTGGTTTAAAAATTCGCCTTCGTCGATCCGTCCGGCAATGTAGTCATCGACGACCTTCTGGTAGGGTTTTTGGAACATTTCCATACCGACACCGATTTTAACGCCGGCTTTATGGAGTTTTCTGATTATATTAAGCTGGTTGATGTGATGGGCGAACCGGTCGTGATTCTCGCCCACAAAGACAATTCGGCTTTTCATCAGTTCCGGTAAAATATCTTCTATAGTTTTCCCGTTGTCAGGTTTTAAAACTATTGGCGAAGTACGGGATAGAACCGGTATCCCGTTTTTTGCCGACGCTACGGCTTTATATGTATTTCTTCCATTGCTGAAAGCAAGCTCCGAATATTTTCCATAGTGAGAGATTTTACGGTTGACTGACCGGGCCTCGGCCTTGTTTTTTACATGCAGAAGAAGAATACGTTTTTCAGGATTATAAGGATTTTTATAGACCTTCAGGCGTATTCCGTCCTTGGGAATTTCATCTCCTCCCAAAAGCATATCACAAAGAGTATTGTCAAAACCGGCTATTAGAAAAGTATCCTCTTTCACCATGGAAAAGGTTACCTTTTCCGGTTTCAACCATGTGATATCCTTGATACCGAGAGCTTCAATAAGAACCTGATAGGCTCCGCGTTGCCTGCTTGTCACTGCCACGGTTATCTTTTTACTGCCCATGATGTCCGCCAGCACAGGGGGGAGTTCATCTATATTAAGCCTTCGCATAATCGAGTAATCTCCATCAATGACAACCTCTGTGGGAGGTTCATCAAGTGTTATGGTAACTTTTTCCGGACTGTTGTTTACTTCAATATATTGCAGTGATTTGTTTCCTGATGATTTTACTGTGACAGGGACAAACAGCTTGTAAGGCTCCCCTTTCTGAAGAATATTGAATCTCAATTTTAATTTGCCGTTTTCCACTCTCAAACCGGCATCTTGAACTTCAAGATCCGGTATATATTTGCGGTTAAGCCATTGTCCGAAATCAAAGTAAAGATTTTCTCCGGTTGTTTTTTCAAATGCACGTTGAATATCGTGCCAGGAAGCCATGCTGAAAGTATTTCGATTTATGAATTCACGAAGTGCATTAAAAAAGGATTCATCTTTGTACCTTTGCCTCAGCATGTGAAAAATCATTGCACTCTTGCCGTAACCGATCGCTGCCTGAGCCTTGTTCCTGCGGTTTAAAAAGCTGCTTACAGCCATGGCATTATCTTGGTTTACATAAGCATTATAATTGATCATTATCTGCTTTCGGTAATCTTTACCCCTGTTGTCAATGTCTGCATATAGATGATCAGCAAGATAAGTTGTAATTCCTTCAGCCCAGTTGCCGTGGGAGTAGTCTGTGTATACTGAATTCCCGAACCATTGGTGGAGTATTTCATGCCCTAAAGAAGTCTTTACGATAAACGGTAGCTTTATCACTTCACGGCCAAGGAGTGTGAACGTCGGCATGGAATAGCCGGTAGGGAAAATATTCTCGACAATCGCAAAGCGTTTGTACGGGTATGGTGTGAGCATATCCTCATACATTGCAAGGTATTTTTTAGTGTAGGCTATATAGGTATCAGCAAGTGCCGCATCTTCTTTAAAAAAATATGTTTCAATGTCGATCCCGTTGTGGGTCTCTTTTTTGACAACGTATCGTGTTGACGCGGCAAGGTGCAAGCTGTCGAGGGGATGCGTAAAGGAAAAATTGAAAGTTTTTGTTCCCTTTTGTTGTACCACTGAAATTTCTTCCGATTCCGATACGGCTGTAAAATTGTCCGGCAGGGTTACACAAAGACTGTATTCGGCCAAAACGTCAGGTACAGGATACCACCGGTTTGTCAGGAAAACATTTTGATCATCTATAAGATCATTTTTAAGATCGGGCCCTGTACCGGTGCGTACGGCCTCATAGAATATCCTGGTTTCTTCATCCTTTTTAATATTTAAAGTGATATTTGCATTGGTATCGGCACTGGTGTTGACACCATCGATGGTAAGATTCCGCAAACCTGAAACGGATAATACGATTTTTACGTTATTGTCGGACTTTAGGCGCGCAATCCCGGCTATTTTTTTTTGGTCGGTATCTATCCTGACATCAAGATAATATTGTAATTCAGAGCTCCAGCCAGTTGCAGGCAGCAAGAGAAGCAGTAGCGGAATAAGTTTCTTTATAAGAGACATATTTTGTTTCCTTGTCTATTAGAAGCGTATGGTTGAAAACGAGTGCATTACCAGTTTGTTAATAGCTTTCCAAGACTTTTTTGGTTTCAGTTTTCAGTGTTCAGGTGTCAGGGGCATAGGTGCTGAATACTGACACCCGACACCTGACACCCGAAACCCGATTGCGAGGTTTTAGCTCAAATATAAATAATTTAATAGGTGAGAAACATTTTAACAAATCGGCAATGCTCTTTTGAAAACTTAACCACATATATACCGAATGCAACAAAAAAATTTTATTCAGGAAACCTATGGGGAGGACTTGGGTCGCTATGTAACCTTGCATGGAAGGACAAATCACAGAATTATATTATAAGACTTGATTTTACTGAGCAAAGATGGATGACTGATTTCAAGAAGGCGGGAAGCATGGGTACGGTTATTGCCGGTCTCTTTTAGCGCTTTAATAATCAGTTTTTTTTCTATAACTCTCTGGGCTGCCTTTATCGAAAATCCTTCAAATATGCCATTTATCTCGTCTGTTTCTGTTGCCATACCAACTCCCGCCGGAAAATTTTCAGGCAACAGAATATTATCCTCTGCAAGTACCACTGCTCGTTCGATAACGTTTTCCAGTTCTCTCACATTCCCTGGCCAGGAATGGCTGATAAGAAGGGACATTGCCAAAGGAGCGATACTTTTAATTTCCTTGCCGAGCCTTTCATTATATTTATCAATAAAAAATTGACATAGAAGGGGTACGTCTCCTTCTCTTTCCTTGAGCAGCGGGAGTTTAATCGACAGAACATTCAGCCTGTAAAACAAATCTTCGCGAAATTTACCCTTTTTGGTTTCGCCTTCAAGGTTTTTTGCACTAGCTGCAATTACACGAACATCAATTTTTTTTATTTTTGAACTACCAACAGGTCTTATTTCACTTTCCTGCAGCACTCGCAAAAGTTTTACCTGCAAAGGGAAAGGCAGTTCTCCTATTTCATCAAGAAAAATCGTCCCCCCTTCCGCCTCTTCAAAAAGCCCTTTTTTATTTTGATCCGCACCTGTAAAAGCACCCTTTTTGTATCCAAACAGCTCGCTTTCAAGCAGATTCTCTGGAATCCCGCCACAGTTCACTGGAACTATGGGCATCGATGATCTCACACCGCCATAATGAATGCCTTTTGCAATTAATTCTTTACCCGTGCCGCTTGCACCTGAAATTAAAACAGTTGTTTTGTATTGTGCAGCTTTTTCCGCCAGCGAAAAAAGAGCTTGCATTGCCTTGCTTTTACCAATCATATTCCCGAACGTATTTTCATCCCCAATCTTTCGAATTCTTTCTTTCAACCACAGGTTCTCTTTTCTTAAACTTTCCCTTTCTTCGGCTTTTTTGAGCGTCATATGGACTTCATCACTTTTAAACGGCTTTGATATATAGTCGTATGCACCAAGCTTCATCGCTTCAACAGCCGTATCGATAGAACCATACGCCGACATCATGATAACGGTAGAGGCTTCTATTTTTTCTCTTGCAAATTCTAAAAATTCCATGCCTCCCATATTAGGCATCTTAAGATCGCAAAGAATAAAATCGTATTGAGTCTGCTCTACCATTTTTATGCCTTCAGACCCGTCAGATGCAGTATCCACAATATAGCCGGATCTTTTAAGCATTGCTGACAGCATATGCCGCATATTCTCTTCATCATCAATAATCAGGAGGCGTTTTGTATCAGACGATCTTTCCTTTGATATTTTATTTTCCATATTTATATCCGAATTTGTTAATCTTGAAATGACATTAATCGATACCAATAATACATTTTACTCAAGTTTCGCCTCCCTGATTTCAGTCACTGTCAAGACGGTAAGGGGTAAAAATAACATTTTTAAAGCGAAATCAATTTCTTATATTTTGCAAATGGCATCCGGCAGTTCATCCGATAGGATCAGGCGCAGACAAGATATAACATATTGGATTGAATAAAGTATCAATCTTATATTTATGATTTGGCGCCGTTGTTAATATCACCGGAAGTATATCTCGTTTTTAAAATTTATTTTTATCCCTTACCGTCTATGGCTTTGGATAAACGAAAGGGTGCGAACCTTGAGTTAGAATTTACGTTATTGAGGTAATTTATTCCATGTACAGTGGCAGAAACACCGTCATGGTGGTTCCTTCACCCTCTTTGCTTGTCGCTTCAATTTTGCCGCCAAAATTTTCAATAATCATGAAACTGACTGAAAGACCAAGACCGGTACCCTTCCCCGGCTCCTTTGTTGTATAAAAGGGATCAAAAATATTTCCAAGATTCCCCTCGGGAATCCCCGGACCGTTATCGATATATATTAGTTTCAGCATAGGCATATGCTCATCATCCGAATCTGTTCCCGGCATACAGGCGCTTTTTATAACAAGCTTCCCAGCCATCTTTTTTTCACTTGAAGAAATCGCATCTGCAGCGTTTATGATTAAATTCAAAAAGACCTGTCGCAGTTGGTTGGGATCAGCAAAAACAGTATCCTTTTCCGCTGCAAGTTCCAGCATTAACTTGATATTGGCCATCATGGGCTGGGGTTCAATGACGTTTGAAATATCATTGATAATTTCATGTACTGAAACAGCCTTTGAACCTGTATCGGAGGGCCTTGAAAGATCAAGGAGCTGTCTGATAATAGTATTTATCCTGTTTACTTCATTTTCGGTTCGGATAATATATTCGGCCCGCTCATCATCTTTTATATCTTTTTGCTTAAGCAATTCAAGGTAGCCGATAATAATACCGATAGGATTACCTATTTCGTGAGCGATTCCTGAAGATAAACGCCCAACAGAAGCCAGCTTTTCAGCTCTTATTATTTCCTGTTGAGCCTGCTTTAAATCAAAATTCGCCTTTTCCAGGGATAAAACCATGGATTGCAACTTTTCCCTGTCGCCTGAAATACGTTCCAACATACGGTTCAAGGCTTTTGACAGTTGATTAAGCTCATTGTCTTCTTTCCGTACGGCAAAAAACATCCCCTCATCTTCTCTATACTCATCAGCTCTCTTTACCAGCCTGTACATAGGCTCCAGATATACCTTTGACAGCCGGTAAAGACCAATAAATGTGAGTATTGCAGTATTTATGAAAATATAGATAAATAATATTTTTTGACTGCGTCTTAAAGTCTCATAAACTCCGTCAAGGGGAAGAGCGATGCTTATACCACCAATTATGCTCCCCTCCCGCTCTACAGGAGATGAAATGACTGCATCTTTTTTTTGCCTCCAGAAAACTCCCCATACAGTTCCGAAAAATCTTGTTGTTTTTTCTCCTGTCTTAACAGCCTGACAGGTAAGCCCAATGAGTTCATCCTGCAGATCGCAATTGCTTCCGCCCAAATAAATCTGCTTTTTATTGCCATCCAGAATCAGAGCACAGGAAAAACCGGCCTCTTGCATCAGCCTGTCAAAACTTGACTTTAAATTGAAATGATGTGTCGGATTTTTTTGAGCTGAAAAATTTACCAGACTTTCTTTAAATGAAGATATAAGAAGGTTTCCCCTTGAGATTTCAAAGCGGATCATATCTCTTTGAGTTGTTATAATCGTTACAAATTCGATTAGCAGCATCCCCACCAACAGAATAACCGCCATATTTATTGCTATGTTAGATTTCAACCCGCGAAGAAGCATTAGCAGCCTTGTCTGTAAATTCGATGACGTATTACTTTTATCGACAATATGAATTACAAGTATCTATAGGCATCAGTCTGGAGCGCTACGCTTAAGGATCGTTTCACTGTAGGAGCGCTTCGCTTGCTGAGGCAGTACATACAATTTTATCTTTTGCCTTAAGGCCGGAAAGGCCGCTCTTCAAAGCCCGGCGGGCTGCTCCTTAAGTCACTGTGTGACGATCCTTAGGGCGAGGATATAGTATTATCTGGTAAAACATTATACTTAACAATATTTAAGAATGCGTTTACTTAGCTAAGCCTTTTTAGTAATGGCACCCACCGGACAAATCTCTACACAGCTATTACATGCGCCACATGGAATTGCTGATAAATCCCCTGCACCATAAAAACTAACGACCGTATCAAACCCTCTTTTTGCAAAAGTTATGACGGCTTTTCCGTTCTGTTTTTGGCATACATAAATGCACTTTCCGCATAGCACACATCTATTGGGAAAGTAATCAAGACAAGGATGGCTTTCGTCGATAGCCGTATCCTTAAGGATTTGTTCTAATTTTTTTTGTTTTAAACCGACCTTTAATAACTTTGCAATTCTCTGCAGTTCACATCTTTTATTTGCCGGACAATTGCGGCAATCCACGTGGTGTGTTGACAGCAGGAGCCGAAAGGCAGACCGTTGCAATCTGCGTACAGCCGGTGTGTCGGTTCTGACGATCATGTTATCTGTCACCTTAACAGTACATGAAGTCACTGGCTTTTCCTCACCTTCGATTGCAATAAAGCACATTCGGCAGGAAGCAACACTTTCTTCCATCTCCTCGAGATAGCACAGATTGGGAATGTAGATTTCGTTTTCAAGGCATGCCTTAAGCAGGGTTGTGCCTTTTTTTACTTCGATCTCTTTATCATCCACCAGGAGTTTAACCATAGTTTAGTCTCTTAGTTTCTTAATTAAATTTTTATGATAAAAAATCTAAAACTAATCATTTGCTCTTTTCAACGGCCTCCTTCGGTCTTTCAATAACAGGTGCAAGCTCTGGTGGAGAAACTGTCATTACAGCATCATAGTCCGGAGGACATGCTACCATACACTCACCACATTTTACACATAAAATCTGGTCAATCCCTTTCTTTCGATTGCTGGTTGTAAATACAGCGTCAACCGGACAACATCCAACACATGCATCACAGCCACGGGCACATTTTTCCAGATCAATATAAAATGCGGTTAGTTTCCGGCACGTCATACCCGGACAACGTTTTTCATTTACATGCGCTTCATATTCATCCAGAAAATATCTCAAAGATGTAAGTACAGGATTAGGAGCTGTTTTACCCAGACCGCATAGAGAACCCGATTTTATATCTTCACTCAGGGTTTGCAGCATATTCAAATCATCCGGCTTGCCTTCACCGATAGTAATGCGATCCAGTATGTTCAGTAAATGCTTGGTTCCAATTCTGCAAAAAGTGCATTTCCCGCAAGATTCTTTCTGCGTAAAATCAAGAAAGTATCGAGCCACATCCACCATACAGTTATCCTCATCCATCACCACCATACCGCCGGAACCCATCATTGCCCCGGCTTCTGTCAGCGAGTCAAAATCAATAGGGGTATCCAGGAACTCTGCCGGCAGACATCCACCGGATGGCCCTCCTATCTGAACGGCCTTAAATTTCTTTTTATTTGGAATCCCACCACATATATCAAAAATAAGCGTTTTTAACGATACTCCCATGGGAATTTCCACCAAGCCGGGATGAGTTACATTTCCTACTATGGAAAAAATGGCGGTACCGGGACTATTTTCAGTACCAATTTCTCGATACCAGGCTGCACCTTTTTTTATAATTGGTGGAATGGATGCCAGGGTTTTAACATTATTGATGACCGTTGGCTTACCCCACAGGCCCTTATGAACCGGGTAAGGGGGACGATTTTGAGGCATGCCGCGATAACCTTCAATCGATTGGATCAAGGCGGTTTCCTCTCCACAGACAAAAGCACCCGATCCCTGAAACACTTCAATATCCATATTAAACGAAGTGCCCAGGATTTCTTTGCCAAGAAGTCCAAGCTCTTTTGCCTGGAGTATGGCCTTTGTAACAATTTTCACTGCCAGGGGATATTCGGATCTGACATAGACAAGGGCTTTTTCTGCTCCCACTGCATAAGCACAGATGACCAGACCTTCCAGTACCTGGTGTGGATTGCTCTCTAAAAGAGTCCGGTCCATGTAAGCGCCCGGGTCCCCTTCATCTGCATTGCAAATGATTATTTTATCCTTGTCTTTTGCATTCCTTGCAAGATCCCATTTTTTACCGGTGGGGAATCCCGCCCCGCCCCGCCCCCGTAAACCAGATTCTTGTATTTCCGTAATTATTTCGACGGGATCTCTTCTTAAGACCTTCTCAAGTGCAGTATATCCACCGTCTGCAATGTAATCATAGATATCTTCAGGATCAATATGCCCGCACTTTTCCATAACTACCCGCTTTTCCTGGTTAAACCTAGAGAATTCCATGACCGAAGGAATCATCTCATTCTCCTGGGTTGCTCCGAGCACATGCTCAAGTCGTGGATCGCCCTCTTTTAAAAAGAATTTTACCAGCATTTTGGCCTTGCCGGGAGTTACTTCAGGATAAAAAATGGGCGGAAATCCTGATTCCTGGTAATCGATAACTACAACAGGTTCTGCATAACAATGGCCGATACAACCTACAGTGTGGATACGGGCTTTAATATTCTGCTCGTCAAGGGCTTCTTCAAATGCTTTTTTTGTCTCAAGGGCACCTGAAGCTATGCCGCAGGTCGCCACGCCGATATGTATTTTGGGAGCCGAATCCGCTTCGAATTCATTCTTCCGTCTCTGCGCTTCCTCAAGAATGCCGCTGAATATTTGATTAGGTTTTTCCTTTATGTCCGGATTCATTCTTTTTGTTTTTCTCTTTCTTCTTTTTCTTTCTCAACATGTATTCGAAGGATAAGTCCTTCCACTTTGCTTGGTGCCATGTTCCCATGAACTGTTTCACCGACAAGGGCAACAGGAGCTATGGCACAACATCCAACACATGCGACCCTTTCAATGCTGAATTCTCTGTCAGACGTGGTTTCCCCTTCTTCTATCTCAAGCTTTCGCTCGAAATTTTCTAATATGATATCACCGCCTTTGACATGGCATGCTGTCCCAAGGCAAACCTTGATCGGATTTTTCCCAGGTGGATTAAACCGGAACTGGTTATAAAAAGTTGCCACCCCATAAACATCCGATTCAGTGAGATCCAGGTAATCAGCCACTATCGCGATGACTTCAGGTGGAAGATAGGCAAGAGTATCCTGGATCATTTGCAGGATGGGAATCAGCATCCCTCTTTCTTTGCTAAAAGCTGCAAGACGTGAAGGCATATCATCTATTATTTCTCTTTCTTCAGCAGTTAGCCCTTCATCCATAAATTATACCTTGTCATAAACAATTTCTAATAATAAATCATGAGAGCCAATTTCAAAACGCATTTGTAAATACCATTCCGGCGAGGTAAAGTCGGGCGAAGTTCTTTGAAAATCTACCGGAAGCCGTTAATGGCTGGGAATAATGAGCATACGCTCATAACATGCTGTTTTTGGGCATACTTGT
>JAUWOH010000118.1 GCA_030612225.1 Desulfobacteraceae bacterium | reverse complement strand
AATTATCGTCATTCTGGCGTTTTGCGTTATAAGGGGAGTTTTTAGAGGCCTGATTAAGGAGATGTCTTCAATTATAGGTGTATTGGCAGGTTTTTATGCGGCTTATTCATATTATATGGTTATTGCGGAGCTGTTATCGCGGTGGATATCAAGTGCTGCATATCTTAATATACTGAGTTTTTTGATTTTATTTTGTGGCGTTTTTTTTATCATCAGCATTTTAGGTGTAGTTATCAAATATGTGCTCGATATTGCCTTTATGGGCTGGGTTGATCGTGTCTTTGGCGCTGGTTTCGGTATAATAAAGGGGATATTGATTATTTCCGTACTTTTAATTATTTTTACCGCTTTCCTTCCTCAGAATGCCTCATTAGTAAAAGACTCCGTGCTTGCCTCCCACGTTGCGTTTGTTTCAGAAAGAATGGCAAAAATTGTTTCAAAAGATTTAAAAATAGAATTTTTATCCAAACTCAGTGAGCTGAAAAAGTCTTGGAAGATTTCAAGGTAAAAAGAAATTCATCAGACCGAAAAACATCTCTTGAGGACTTGATTAGGCTGATAGAGACTTTAAGAGGAGAAAACGGATGCCCCTGGGATAGGGAGCAGACTCCGGAAACCCTGGCGGTTTATCTTGTGGAAGAGGTATATGAACTCCTTGACGCCATTGAATCGGGCAACCCTCAGGATGTTTGTGAAGAGCTTGGTGATGTTTTGTTTCAAATATTCTTCATGGCCGAATTATACCGGGATATGAAGCATTTCGATATTTATGATGCCGCTCGTGTAAATACTGAAAAAATGATCAGGCGACATCCACATGTTTTTGACGATGTCGAGGCAGGAAATACTGATGAAATAAGAGAACGCTGGCACAAAATCAAAATGCGGGAAAAAAATAAAAGCATTGCGGCTTCGGTTCTTGACAGCGTTCCGGCTAAACTGCCTGCCCTGATGCGTGCATACAGGATTTCCGAACGTGCAGCGGCAACCGGTTTTGACTGGGATAATATTTCATCTGTTATGGAAAAGGTGGAAGAAGAATTGTCGGAATTTAAGTCAGCGCTTACACATGAAAAAGATGAAATCTCTATGGAGTTTGGCGATATTCTATTTACACTTGTCAATGTCGCGCGTTTTGCAAGGATTCACCCTGAAACATCACTGACAAGTTCAATAAAAAAATTTGAAAAGCGTTTCAGGTACATGGAAAAAGCGCTTTCTGAAAAGGGAAAAAAAATAGAAAATCTTACGCGGAATGAAATGAAATTGCTGTGGGAGGAGGCTAAGGGCTTTTATGATCGCAATTATTGATTATGCTGCAGGAAATCTTACAAGTGTAGCGCGAGCTGTATCACATATAGGTTTTCAGTGCCTCGTTACAACTGATGCCGGAGAAATATTAAAAGCGGAGCGAATAATATTTCCGGGTGTCGGTGCTGCCGGCAGTGCAATGGCGAGTTTGAAACGCACCGGCCTTGACAGCGCAATAGCTGACGCATTTCGCATGGGCACGCCGATTCTTGGAATATGCCTGGGAACTCAGGTTATCATGGGGCATAGCGAGGAAAATGATACACCGTGTCTCGGTATAATAAAGGGTTTGGTCAGAGCTTTTGAGATTGATAAAGCAGCGGAAAATGGGAGCCGTCTGAAAATTCCTCATATGGGCTGGAACAGTGTTGTGATTAAAAAGGAACATCCTGTTCTTTCCGGTATCGGAAGGGATGATGAATTTTACTTTGTGCATGGATTTTATCCTGATCCTGCGAACACAGAGCAGGTGCTTGGGATAACTAATTACGGAATTTCCTTTGCATCTGTTATTGGCTTCAAGAATTTATTTGCCACTCAATTTCACCTTGAAAAGAGTGGAAAGCCGGGGCTGAGAATGCTGAAGAATTTTTGCAAATGGAAGCCGTGAACATCATTAACAAACCGCATTCAGATAATCCGGTTTTCAGGCGTGTCGAACTCACGTATAAGTAAGCGTAAAGAAAGAACAGATGCAATCCTTTAATAAAAAGCTTGCTGAATAAATATATTATCTGACTTACAGGTAAAAATTGCTTATTTGTTGTTCTTTCTAAACGCTTACTAATACGTTCAAACAGCGACTCGCCTGAAAACCGAATCATCTGAATGCTCCTTTGAGCGTAATTTTTAATTAATGGTCTTGTAAAAAAGCTATAAAAATTTTAATTTTTTGAAATAAAACCAACTTTGATATCGCGTTTTGAACCGCATAATATCGAATGTCGAAGTTATCCCTTCATAATTCTTCGGTTCCTTGTTCGATATTCGATATTTATAAAATAAGCACCTGAATTGGCGACATTTGATTTTTTAAGCAAAATCAAAAAGATATTTAACAGCTATTAACACATGGGAAATAACAAATGCTCAGCAAACGTATAATACCCTGTCTTGATGTCCGGGAAGGGAAAACAACCAAGGGCATTAAGTTCAAAGATAATATTGATATTGGTGATCCTGTTGAAATGGCTCGTCTTTATTATGAATCAGGTGCAGATGAAATTGTATTTTATGATATCACGGCATCCAGCGAAAAAAGGGATATAATGATCGACGTGGTAAGGCGTGTAGCTGACTCCATATTTATACCCTTTTCAGTGGGCGGAGGTATTCGCAGTGTTGATGACATGCGAAAAGTTCTTTTGGCCGGTGCTGAAAAAGTAAGCGTCAATTCTGCCGCCGTAAAGAACCCCGATATTATTTCAAAAGGGGCCGAAGCTTTTGGCAGCCAGTGTATTGTTCTTGGCATGGATGTAAAACATGTGGGTAAAAAAGACAATATTCCTTCCGGTTATGAAATTGTTATCAATGGCGGAAGAACATATATGGGAATTGATGCCTTAAAATGGGCAATCCAGGCACAGGAGCTTGGGGCAGGGGAGATATGCCTGAATTCAATTGATGCTGATGGAACTACTACAGGCTACGAACTTAAGTTGACTTCTCTTATTTCAGGTAGTGTTGAAATCCCTGTTATTGCATCGGGCGGTGCAGGTACACCTGAACACCTTAAGGATGTGCTGACAAAGGGAAAAGCAGATGCCGCACTTATAGCATCAATGATTCACTATGGTAACTATACTCTTGGACAGATTAAATCATACCTCGCTTCAAGCGGAGTAAAGGTCCGTAAATCCTGGTAGAAGCTTTTAACGAGTTACGGGTTGCAGGTTGCGTGTTGTGAGTTGTTGATCGGAAATATGCATTTTTTTTATAATCCGTGCCCCGTAACACGCAACTTGTAACGTGTGGCATTTAAGATGGAATTCTTTACAGGCTTAATCAATACCGAGCCCATTGGACCCGTATATTTACTATTTTACGCCCTTTCACCAAAAGGTACATATCCGGGCGGAATTCTTTGTATAAGCTTTCCGTCTTTATCATATTTTTCGAGTATAACTTTGCCGTCTTCGATGGTATTTCTGGTGCTGGTCATATCCTGTCGTTGTGTATCCATTTTAGACTTGGGACTGTCATCCGTTTTCTCAACGGGTCTTTCCTGTATTACCTGTGTAGCCTTTTGTTCTATTATCTCTTTGTCATATACAACATTATTATGATTTGTTCGCATTGTTTGTTGTATTGACGCTTCTCCTATAGCATTAATCATGGTAAAGCCCCCCCTTCATTTCCTGCTGATATCGTTATGAAAAATCAGCAGGCAGTAATTTTTATCTCTTCACCGGCATAATTCTTCAAACTGCCTGATTAAAACCTTTTATGGAAAGTGAATTAGTCTTTTTTTTGCTGTTATCTATTGTGTTGTACAAAAATTCAGTTTTTTTGTTATTATTTTCTCTTTCTATTTTATGTTGAAATTGTTTAGCAATTTCGTGGTCTGCTTTTTCCGGTTTATCGCCTTGATCACCGCGGGTAATGCGGTTAACAATATCAGTAGTAAAATTATTATAAATGGCCTTTAGTTTTCCTTCTATGGAAATACTGATTTTGTCATCCTGTTGCTTTTCAGCAGGGGCGTTGTTTTTTTTAGAAAGAGTATTTTTACTTAACTGCCTGCTGTAAACCTTAAGAACATTTTGCATTTGATAATTTGTTATTTGCATAATTTTTCTCCTGACCTACATATCGGCACAATTAATTAATAACTTTAGGGAAAAATGAAAAAAATGAACATAAATATTAAGATAGACAAGCAACATATTGAAATTATGGGATATAAGGTTTGAAGAAAGGGTGTGCTATCCGGAAGCATAAGCGGAGAAATAAATTCTGATGAATTTTTTGTGGCTTTCAAATGCTACTTCCGGCAGGTCGTCAAAATCAAAACAGGCTATATCAGATGCGTCATCTCCGGCTCTTGGCGTTCCGGTATAATTTTCAATAAGATAGCCAATTATGAGGACTGTATTGTATTTGTCGCTATGGTTTGAGGTGACACCAAGGAGCATACGTATGTGACCGGTAAGATTTGTTTCTTCTTTTAGTTCTCTTAAGGCAGCCTGTTCAGGTGTTTCTCCAAGCTCCATGAAGCCTCCGGGAAGGCACCAGAAACCTTTTTTAGGCTCTACACTTCTCTTAACGAGGAATATTTTTTTTTTATCATCTACAACAACAAGACAGGTAGCTGGTACAGGATTTTCATAAAAAGGTTCCCTGCAGCTTTCACAGAAAAGGCGCACAGTTCCATCTATTAATTTTTCCGAAAGCTGTGCGCCGCAATATATACAATTGGTTTTTTTACGCATCTCAATCATCAAAATCGCCTTCAGGTCCTTTGTCCGAAGATATCAGGCCGGCGCGTTCTATAATTTTATCTTCAGTCCAATGCACCGGATCTACAATATTTTTCGCTTTTGGACCTGGATCGTATGCGTTAGCCTCAAGTATTGCTTCAATAGCAAGTGGTGCGGTATCTTTTGTATTTAATACATTTACCAGCATGTTGTAAATAAAGTTTTCAACCCTGTTGGTCATTCTTTCCCTGATTTCTTTCGGCTGTCCCAAAAGTTTGTTTTCAAAGGGCAGGTTGAGTTTTTTGTAGTTCCCTCCCTTTAGTTCGTTAGCCCCGGCATAGCTTGTCATTTCGTTCCAAATATTTTCCGTAGTACCTTCTCCCTTAACCTTGATGAAGTTTCCTTTATCGTCAAGAATGGCGTTTCCATAGTCATTAACTTCAAGACCCCATGAAATCATCTGCAGGGCTGTTGCCACATTAGCCTTGGTTGTTCTGGTTCTGGCAGCGATTTCTCTTAGTCGGTCCGAACTGTTTCCTGAAGTACCATGCTGGGCTCCTGATACCTTATAATCGCTAAGAGCATCGTGTATTTCTTTTGTTAAATCGATCTGTATTCCCTGGCTACTTTCCTCAATTCCATGGGTTGTGCCATTATTTAATGCAATCCAGTCCGGAAAGATATCGTGGGCGTTTAATCCCTGAATTAAAAAGAGAGCCTCATCAACAGTTGAAAGGCCGGCTTTGCCTTTAATTTCACCAACTTCTGTCTCGAGGCCAGCCCATTTAGGTATAAAGGAGTTCAACTCTATATTAGCAAGCAAATTCTTATCATCCGGCATATGAGAAGCATCTATCGCAATTGAGGTTAATCCTGCATCAAAGAGAGTCGGAATTTCTATCCGGGCTGCTTCTAAATCCTCTACCTTTTTGATACCATAGTGATCGGCATGTATGGCGACCGGAATGGTAATGCCAAGCTCGTTGCATATCGCATCAACATGCCTGGCCATATTCCAGTAATTCACAGCGCAGTATGCATTGGCTCCACCTTCTGATCTGGCGATTTCAATGATAATAGCAGCATTTGCTTTTTGAGCAGCCTGTAAGGCGCCGCGTATCACAAAGCTGTTCCTGCCGTTTGCTGCCATGGTCATGGCTTTTCCCTTGGCGAGCATTGCCCTGTCGATAAATTTCCCACTTACGATGAGCGCTCTTGAATTCGGGAAAAGCTTTACAACATTGGGTGGTCGGCCTTTTTTAAGTGCTTTTTCAAAATCTGTATAGGAAATACTTGTTGCAGACATTGCTTATTCTCCTTTTTTAAAATGGTTAATTGTTATTTTTCAATAATAGAATATTCCGGCATTTGATAGAGTTTTCGAATTTGATAGCTTAAGGTATCAGGAAGGTATCTACCCCAGATTTTTATCGGTATTTCTTCAATGTGAGCTACAGGACTCAGGCCAACAGCAAGAAGATATTCAATTATATATTCGATATTTGTCGAGATATTCCCGTACAATTTTTGATCCTGTCTTTGCCTGAAGATTCGGTTTTCATGCATACTGCGGCCGATTTCAGATTCAACCAGTTCGTCAAAAGTTGTAAATATCAGGTCAACGTGGACTGTATCGGCCCCTGTAGTGATAAATTCAGCAAAATCTTCATAAAGCCGGTCAACCGGCAGCCTGCTTTTTATAGAGGTTTGATAGCCGGAATTTTTTTTAAAAATTTTGATAATATAATCAAAATCGACTTTTAATTCAACAATATAATGAACAGCATTATAATTTCCGGAATGTCTTTCCTTTTCAATTATTTTTGTTTCGGGCGATTCGATGATTGCGGATTCAAGTTTTTTTTCTCCATATCCATTATCAATTAATTTAGCTCCTAATATATCGTTAATTGCTACAGACCTGATTGGAAGTTCGATACCTTTTTCCTTAATTCGAGCCATGATCAGCTTTTCCGCTTTTATAAAATCATCATGGAGCAGCATTTGTCCATTGTGCGGGTTTTTTGTCCTTTTTCTAGAAAACTCCTGGGCTATTGCGTTGACTTCATTATGAATATGCATCGATGCATATCGACTTGCCTTTTCAGCTATCCTTCTTACACGTTTAAACCGGCATATGCTTAGCAGATTCAAGAACCTGTCATGATAAATATAGCCGGCAATGGGCGAACCAATGTAATAGAATTCGGGCATTTTTGTGTAATCTGATATCAGGGATTTTATTCTATCGGTTTTCGGATAATTTGTGTTACATAAAAAATCCTTTAACTCCTTTTTATATGAGACTGATATTCTTTCAGCAGGTACGCTTGTAAGGCGTTTTAAGAGATTGTTTATGAACAGGAGCAAGGTTTCCCATGCAGCAAAGCTGTCATACATGATGATTCTGGTGATTTTAACAGGATCTTCAGGCTCAAGTTGATTTGAAAGCCATCGATTGGTAATTTTTGAAAGCTCAGCTCTGTGTATAAAGGCGGATAGATACATGTAATGATAAGGAAAGAAATTGTTGAATGCCGAAGAACTCAGCCATAGATATCAATCAGCAAACCGATATTATATGTTTTCAAAGGCTCAATTATGCTTGCCTGGTTGTAAGTCTTTATATTATTATCTATATCTGTATCGGCAAACTTAAAAACTCTTTTGCTGCAATCCCTGTGCGTGTTTAAACTCGCCGAGAGCTGCGGTTTGAGCTGGTGATCGTTATAAATATAAGGCACCAGGCTATAATTGGAAGATATTACCATAGGTTTTTAAAGAATATTAACCAAACAAACAAGTTTAAAAAGACGCATTATGGTATGAGATAAATACCGTTGTATGGTTAACTTGCTGTCTTTCTTTGTGCTATTTTACCCGTAATGATATATTTCGTATTTTGTCTTTTCTCCGAGCAGCAAATCAATTTTTTTTTGAATTTCGGCTCGTTCCTTAGAATTTTCCCAATTTTTCCAATCGTCTATCGTTTGCCAGGTGCTTATAACCAGGTTTTCATCCGGATTTTCAAAGTTCCTTAAAGTTTCGCCGGAAATATAGCCAGGTTGGTTATTAGCAAGGGTTCTTAGTTGTTTAAGAAGCGCAGTTAAATATTTTATATTATCTTCCGGCACAATCCGCTTAATAATTATTTTAACAGACATTTTTTTGCCCCCTTTTCGTGATGTGCCGCCTGGTTGATAATTTACTTATTTTTTCTTGGCTTCCGCCTCTTCCAGTTTTTTGTTGTATTCTTTTTTTTCAGCTTCGAATGCCTCAAATTTTTTCTTTAACTCTTCCTGTCTTTTATTTAATTTTTTTATTCTTTCGTTAATTTTCCAGGCATCCTCAGTGGTTTCTGCATTTTTTCTATCTTCTATGTTCTGCTCTCTTTCTTTTTTTATCTCCTCATGTTCTTTAACCAGTTGCAATCTTGTATTAATCAGACGGTCATGAAATTTTTCAAGGGTTTTTATGTTTTCACTATCTTCCTGTATTTTTTTTTCTTTCACAGCCTTCTTTTCAACAACATTTGTATCACTACTTTCGGACTCTTCATACCCCTTCAAGCCTGCCCTCTGATCCTCAGGAACTTTGTTGAAATCATCCGTAAAGCAGGTGTTGCCATTTTCATCGACATATTTATAAAATTCAGCCGATACTGTGGTTGAAAA
>JAUWOH010000262.1 GCA_030612225.1 Desulfobacteraceae bacterium | reverse complement strand
TCACTTGGGTAATGCATATCGCTCTGGGTGATCAACGCAGCGGCAACGGCTATATTATTGGCAACATTCTTGTTTTGGAACATTGGGACCATGAAGAGGCTGGCTTCTTAAAATTGGAGTTTCATGAACAGTTAATGAAATTGCCAGCATGGAACAAGACCAGATATTATTGTTTTGCTTCCAGCCTTCGAAAAGTTGGCATTGGGCGAAGCCTTACGGGTGATATGTTAAAGCAACTTGCTATCAAAAAAATTGACAGGATTGCTGATAGCATCGAAAGGAAAGGCAAATTCCGACTCGGGAGATACAAAATTACTGTTGATGAAGAAAGACTTATCTCTTGGAAAACCATCCGTGAAGCGAGCAGAATACTATATGGAAAATGCTTTGCGGAATCTGGAATCCTTTTTCTGGGGCCGAAGGAGGGGGAACTATATGAAGGCCAAAGCAAAAAAAGTTTCTTTTCTGATCTCAAACTACTTCCTCAATGGGACAAGACTTTTGCATGGGGGCATTATGGCTCACTTATGAATTGTAAGGCATTAGACACTCGCAAAACTAATGCGGCTACTTGGAAACCTGAGCACGAAAAGTCTTTCCTATCAAATGCTGTATTATTTTCTCGCGGTCATAAGTTCAGAGAAGAAAGGATCTCAGAATTTATATTATCAGGATTCAAATGGTTGAAAACAGCGTGGCATCGAATTATTGAATGGAAAGTTTGGGATCGTATAATGCCCCTTGTTATAGGAGGTATATTCTTTGGGTTACGTATTGTCATCTTTGTTGCGGAAAAAGTTATATATATATCCAACAGGATAATTCAGCGTTTCCACAAATATCGTAATAAAATGAAGTGATGTAATGAAACTGAGTAAATCAACATTTTTAGCATAATCTTTCAGTCTCATGGACATACCTCACCAGGAGGTGTGCCTTATTTTAACAAAATTGACAATTTGAGCTCTTATACGAGACGTTAAAGGAGATCAACCATGTACACACATTTATTTTCTGAACTAAAAGTTTCCGGAATTACTCTGAAAAACAGATTGACAATGGCGCCGTTGTATCTCGGATATGCCGGAGAAGGCGGGAAGGTGAGCAGTTTATTACTGGAACATTACCGGTTGATGGCTAAAAGCGGGGTTGCGATGATAGTGGTTGAAAATTCAACGATCGATCACCCCGCAGGCAGCGGTTCTGACAGAACGCTTCGGGCAGATACCGATGATAACGCCGACGGATTTAAAAAGCTATCATCAACCATCAAGCAGGAGGGTTGTCTTGCCTGTCTTCAAATCAACCACGCCGGGCGTTTTGCCGGTGTGCATGAACCTGTTGCACCGTCTGCTGTTGAAACGTTTGGCAAAATTCCGAAGGCATTGAGCAAAACGGAAATCCGAAGTGTTGTAAACCGATATGCTGATGCGGCCTTACGAGTTAAAAATACCGGCTTTGATATGGTAGAGCTTCATGGGGGCACCGGTTATTTATTGGCTCAATTCCTCTCCCCCAGAACCAACAAGAGAAATGATGCATACGGCGGCTCCTTTGAGAACCGGCAAAGATTTGCGCTTGAGGTTGTTGCAGCAGTCAAAAATAAAGTGGGAGATTTCCCTGTTGGTTATCGGTTTTTGGCAGATGAATGGCTGCCTGACGGGCTACAACTGAATGAATCTGTTCGGTTTGCCCGTTCTCTCGAATCAGAAGGCATTGCATATCTTTCTGTCATGGGTGGAACTTATGAGTCTTTCTTTCTTCCGAATATTGTAAGCAAATCCAAAGAAAATGGCTATATGGTCGATCTCGCCGCCGCTGTCAAAAAGGAAGTCCATATTCCGGTTATTACTGCCGGAAGAATAGCAACGGGTTCTCTGGCGGAAAGCATCCTTGAAGAGAATAAAGCTGACTTAATAGGACTGGCGCGGGTTCTGTGGGCTGATCCCGAATGGCCTGAAAAAACGAAAAAGGGTAAAGAGAACGATATTGTCCACTGTGACCCGGACTGCGACGACACTTGCATGAAATTGGTAATGAAAAAGAAACCCGCCTTCTGTGTGCGATGGAACCATGATAAAATGAAAAAATGGAAGAATCGAATAGGATGATGGCAGCATTTTGCACTGGTAACCGGCACGTTACCTCCACCTGTTGATACCTGCTCAGGTTTTAGGTGTTAAGTTTTATGTTAAAGTAACTCCGATGGCTAAGCAGACTGTTTTATAGAGAGCAGCTCCGCCAAGTCGTCCAGACCAAGATCAGTTAAAACTTCTTTGCCGGGAATTCCGTCCTCATCTAGTCCGCGCATTTCGTAAAACTCTTTCAACATCAGTTCCATATCAGGTACGCTTCCTTCGCTAGGCCCTTCTGTCATTGGCGTCATCAGTCGTTTGGGAAGTTTGTCTTCCGAAGCTCCGGCGCCAAACAGGTTGGTCAGACCGCGCTTCAAATACCAGACCTTCCGGCCGATTTTCATTACATCATCTATTGTATAATCAAATCCTGTGACAAGGTTTAGCATATTGACCGCATGTGTTGCATTCAGGGGTGCACCACCCAGGTTGCAAAATATTGCACAATGGGAAAAAAACATCCCATAATCCTGGGCGGCTACATTCAGCCTTGCCCGCCCTTCGCTTCCTTCAGGGAAATCATCGGACAGTTCCGGTATTTCCGGAATGAACATGGCACCGCCTTCCACTTCAAAGGCAAGACTTGCCTCATGGCAGGCACCACGCGGAGAAATACCATAGGCAAGTCCATAACCATGGGCGCTCCTCGGATCATGCATCGGCGCCTCAAGCCCTTTTACCGTAGTAAGAAAATCTGAAGCATTACCGCCAATATGCTCTGCCGCCCGGGCGCTTCCCTGGGCCAGAACAGCACCGAATCCTTCTTTTTTCCCGATTTTTTCAGCCATTGCGATAATGGCTTCAGAGTTTCCCCATTTAAGGCCCAGACCGTCGGTATCTTTTTGGCTGATCAGGCCGTTTTCAAAACATTCAATGGCAAAGGCTATTGTTGACCCACATGAAATCGTATCCATTCCATAACGATTACAGATTTCGTTCGCTTTGGCAACAGACTCAATACTCGAATTCAGGCACATGGTTCCGAAAGTGGCTACGGTTTCATATTCAGGAGCCGGCCCTTTTTTCATTTTAAAGGGCCCGTCTTTTACTTCGGCTTCTTTTTTACACGCCACACTGCAACCAAAACAGGTTTTTTTACCGGCATATATCTTTTCTTCGATGGAAACCGGTCCAAGCTCATCGATATCTTCCCATTCGGTCATCTGCCAGTTTTTAATGGGAATATCTCCTGAAAGAATACCCACATCCATATGGGAAGTTGTGCCTGTGGACTGCATGGCAGCAATAAAGATACTTTCTTCATAAACTTCTTTTAGCTCTTTGCGAAGGGCCTTTAACCCGTCAGGGTTGGCAGGTGTTAGCTTTCCTGTGCCTGCCACATAAATCGCCTTTAATTTTTTTGATCCCCAAACAGCGCCCATGCCGGTCCTGCCGGCCGCATGTCCTTTATTATGAATCAGTGATGCAAAACCGACAAGGTTTTCTCCGGCAGGACCAATGGTCAGGATCTGACCTTTTTTTCGTGACTGGTCTTTAAAATCTGATCGTAGACTGTCGGTAACCTCATAAACATCCTTTCCCCAGTATTCCTTTGCATCTCTCAGTTCAACATTATCATCATTTATATAAAGGAATATCGGATGATCAGAGGCGCCTGTCATCACTATTCCATCATATCCGGCAAACTTGAGGCTTGCGCCAAAGTAACCACCAATGTTGGCATCTCCGTAAAAGCCCGTTAATGGAGATTTTGCACAGACAGTCCATCTTGCCACACCATTCATGGGCATGCCTGTCAGAGGACCGGTCATCAAAATAAATGGGTTGTCGGCAGACAATGCGTCAAATTCCGGATTCTCCTTTATGGCATCCAAAAAGAACCGGGTGCCGAAACCCAGGCCGCCGATATTCTCCCTGGCGAAATCCGCATCAAGCGTTTTTGTCTCAATCTTTCCTGACGTAAGGTCAACAAAAAGGATTTTTCCTGCATAGCCGCTCTTTTGTTTTTTCTCCATGACATTAGCCTCGAATGCATTGGTTATGAATGGATGTTATATTCACCAAAACCTTTTTCCTCAAGATACTTAGGATACATAGCGTACGTTGGTTTGATAGCCGGAAGCAGTTTCAATATTTTCGGAACAGGACCTTTTGCCACCATTTGCCGTCGCGTTAACGCCATGGTCAAATTTACTTTTCCAAACCAGAATTTGTGGGCAATATCCGCACTCATTTTCATTTCAACAATAGCCTTTGTATCCGTGTCATGCGCACGGATATCAATTTTATCACTTGAGCAGTCGATTACCAGAACAAGGTCGGGATCAGTATAATTGAAACGAATAATCAATTTTGATTTCAACAGCTTTTCAGCCACCAGCGGCGTCTCTCCAATAAGGTTGAAAAAACCGCCAAGAACCTCTTCAAATTTTTCAGTACTTTCAAAAACTGCCATGTTTTCACTCCTTATTTAATGATTGAAGTTTTTCTCCCAATTATTTGGGAGAAAAGGGTCAAGGATTCCAGGATTCAAGGGGCCAAGGGTTTATTTTCTAATGATCTTAAACCGCTTTTCAAGCTCATGAATCCTATCCTCTATTCTTTAAATAATTAAACTTAAAATCAAACTTTGGTTCCACATAGGCCTGCATGTACGTTTTAACTCTAAGGGTCTATTGCGACTTCTACCTTTTTACTTGAACCCTTGAATCCTGGGATCCTTGAACCCTTAGCCTAAGTATTTTATTCGATCTCAAGACTCCTTAGGGTTCGCGCAAAAATAAGTTTACATTTTAGGCGCATGGATTTAGGTCAGATTTGTTTGATCCGATGCTTCAAAACCACAGGAATAGCGAGCTATTTCGAGGATTTTGGAGTTGAGGATCGGGCAAAGCTGGCCTGAATCCGGGATG
>JAUWOH010000255.1 GCA_030612225.1 Desulfobacteraceae bacterium | reverse complement strand
GGTAATTATTTACAGATTGAGACCTTTGAAAAATGGTAATTTCTGTTCGAGTTCAAGGAAGGCGAAAATTTCAACCACAGGAATATATTGGATATTTCGAGGATTGAAATTTGAGACTGACGTCGAAATTGGGCAAAAAGTGCCGTTTTGCAAAGGTTTCAGATTGCATTGAGGAATTATCCCATGCTTGGAACGATTCTGGACTTTTTGGACAAGATTTTGACCTTTTTTGAGGAGTGGACGCTTTTTATCAGTGTGATGGTGGCATTGGTTGCGCTCTTTGTTAACGTTGTTTTAAGATACGGGTTTAATTATTCCCTGGCTTGGTCAGAGGAACTGGTCAGGGAGGTGATAATTTACACTACCTTTATCGGATGCAGCGCTGCGATAAAAAACCGTTCCATGATCAAGATTGACGCGTCGGTTCAGCTCCTGCCCAGACTGAAAATTCCACTAACTTATTTCAGCAATTTTGTAACCATGATCTTTGCAGGAATGATGATTTATTATGGCTGGCTTATGGTAGCGCTTCAGATGCGTACAGAACAGAAGACCATTATCATGGAGATCCCGCTGGCATATCTTTACGCAATACTGCCCCTTATGGGAGTAATGTGGATGATTAGGACCATCCAGGTCATCCATCAGGACTATACCGAACAACGGGCAAAGAAATCTACGGAATAATAAACCGGAATAATTTAAAAAATAGTTTCGGGTTTGTTTACTTAAAGGAGATCCAATTTATGGAATTCAGTCATATTATTATTTTGCTGATTCTTCTAGGATGCATGGCAACATATATTCCTGTGTTCATGTGTCTTTTCTTTACATCGGTACTGGGTATACTCTTTTTTACTGATTTGCCGATTCTCCTTCTCGCTCAAAGTCTATTCAGGAGCATGGATAACTTTGCCCTTATTGTGGTGCTTTTCTTTATTCTGTGCGGCAATATAATGACGTCAGGCACTATTGTAGAAAAGCTTATTAAGGTGGCCAATTCACTGGTAAGCTGGCTTCCCGGTGGTCTTGGCATGGCCGGTGTTTTAGCATGTGGGCTGTTCGGTGCCATCTCCGGATCCACGGTAGCTACTGTTGTGGCTTTAGGCGGATTTATGATTCCGGCTCTTCTGGATAACGGATACCCTGAAAAATACACGCTTGGTCTTATGACCACCTCTCCTAATCTGGGGGTGATTATACCGCCCAGTATCGGGATGATCCTTTACAGCATGATCAGCAATGTATCTTTAGAAGGACTTTTTTTGACCGGTTTTCTGCCCGGTGTTTTGATAATGGGAGCCACATGTCTTTATTCTTATTTCTATTTTAGAAAAAAGAAAGAGATAGTGCGTATGCCCGTCCCGAGCACCATGGAAGTTTTGCTTGTTTTAAAGGAAGGATTCTGGTCCCTAATGCTGCCTGTGATTATTTTCGGAGGGATTTTTTCAGGCGCATTTACTGCCAATGAAGCTGCTGTGGTTGCTTGTGTATATGCCTTTATTGTGGAGCTTTTTATACACAAATCCATGAAGCTGAGCCAGGTAAAAAAAATTACAGTCAATTCTGCAGTAACATCCGGCACTCTTTTAATCATCGTAGCAGGGGCCGTCTGCTTCGGCCGTCTCCTCACCTTTGAAGACATTCCCGGCAAGATCACCGAAGCCGTACTTGCAACAATCAGCTCACCTGTTGTTTTCCTTTTAGCTATGAATGTTCTGCTTCTTTTTGTAGGTATGTTCATGGATATAATTTCAGCCACAATGATCCTGGGGCCTGTATTTTTGCCCATGCTGGATGCATTTGATATAAGCTTGATGCACTTCGGGTTGATTATGACGGTCAATCTGGCAATCGGTTACTGTACACCTCCCATGGGGGTCAGCCTATACATTACAGGAGCTATTGCCAACAGGGATATTCTTTATGTGTCCAAGGCTGTCGTGCCGTTTATCGCTATACAGATGGCCGTGCTGCTTTTTATAACCTACATGCCTGATGCGGTTCTCTGGCTGCCGAGGCTTATGGGTTTCCTGGAATAAGCAGTAAACTGATTCTTTAAACAAAAACGAATATTGTGAGCATCATCCATTCTTGCTTGACACCTGAGTTGCCTTTTATGTATTCTTATTAAACATGAGGGGAAAAATCACCAAAGATAATAAAGGGCTCAATTAATGCCACGTCCTTAAAACATTTATTACGGAGGTTTTCATGAAGCTAAAGCAGATAGTAATATCTATTGAAAATGCATCCGGACGCCTTTTAGAGGTTACTAGTGCCCTTGGTGAAGCCGGAATTAACTTAAGGGCGTTGAATCTGGTAGATACCGGTGCCTTTGGTCAGCTTCGGCTTCTGGTTTCCGATATAGCTGCCGCTCGGCGAATTTTGATGGAAATGCAAATTCCTGCATTTGTTAATGAAGTCGTTGCAGTTGAGATTGAAGATAAACCGGGTAGCCTTGCCAAGTTGCTTGAACCGCTTGGAGAGGCCAATATAAATGTGGTTTTCATGTATGCTTTTATAGGATTTTCATCCGAAAAGGCGGTAATGATTTTTCGTTTCAGTGATAACGACAAAGCTATCGAGGTACTTCAGGCCAGTGGAATAAAGCTGCTTGATGCCAAAGCTTTTGGAATTTAATAGAAGACAATTTTACTTCCTTGAAAATAAAAGACCAATCACGAAAGCCCGAAAGAACGAAAACACGAAAAAGAATCAGGGGGCAAGGATGTTTCGTGCTTTCCTCTTTTCGTGTTTTCGTGATAAAAAAAATCAGGCATAATTCCACAGCACAAAAGCATGAAAGCCAAATTTCTCTGCCTGTGCGGTGCACGCAGACAGGCAATTTCTATTTTCTAATTTCAACGTTCCGTGAACGCTTACAGGCATGCCTTCCAATTCAAAACAGATGATGACGATCATTTGCCTTACAACAAAAAATCTGCCATTTATTTTTGCTGACTTCGATTGCAATAAACCATGAAGAATAAGCCAAGTTTAAATTTGAAATCCAAACATCGAAATCTTGTACAAGTACAAATGAACGAGAGCCCGGAAAACTATGCCGTCGGCACTGAAGAACTTAAGATTCAGCGGGATCGTTATCGTGTATTTGTCGAAGATGTTGCTGACGGCTTTTTCGAAACAAACCTCCGGGGAAAATTTATATTTATTAACGATGCCATGTGCCGCATTTTCGGGTTTTCCAGGGAAGAGATCAAAGACCGTAATTTCCGAGAATTTATGGATGAAAAAAATGCGGAAACCGCCTATGAAAATTTTAACAAGCTCTATAATAGCGGCAAAGGGGTTACCGACATTATATGGGAGGTTGCGAGGAAGGACGGAAAGATCCGTATTCTGGAGATTTCGGCTAACCTGATTATTGATGAAAATGGTGAAAAAACGGGATTTAGAGGTATTGCCCGTGATGTGACCGAAAAGCACATGGCCCAAAAGCGTGCGATTGAGTCGGAGCAACTTGCCAGAAAGCAATATAAAGTAAGTCGTCGTGCTGAAAGACGCTACCGCGCGTTCCTTAAATTTTTGCCTGATCCGGTCTTTGTTTTTAACCTGGACAGTACGGTTGTTTATTTAAATCCTGCTTTTGAAAAAGTTTTTGGATGGACATTAGAGGAGCTGAAAGGCAAGCATATTCCGTTTGTACCTGATTATTTAAACGAAGAGACAAGTCAGGGAATTCAACGTCTTTTTAAAGAAAAGATCGTTCAAGGCTTTGAAACCAGGAGACTGACAAAAGACGGCCGAATGCTCGATATAATAATTGATGGAGCTATTTTTTTAGATGAAAATAATGAACCGGCCGGGCAGGTTATAACACTTAGAGATGTCACACAGGAAAAACGCATTGCTTTAAGTAATCTAGTTCTGTTCCGAATTGCAAAGGCGCTCCACCACTACAGTGGTTTGGATGGACTTCTGGCTTTCATTACAAAGGAAACGCAAAACCTCATCGCTGTGGAAGGATCATCAGTTATTCTTCTTGATGAGAAGAAAAAAGAGTTTTATTTTTTTGCAGCCACTTATGATGACACGGAAGCAGGAAAAAAATTTAAAGAGATCAGATTTCCGGTGGACAAAGGAGTGGCTGGCTATGTTTACAGGACAGGGGAACCCTTGATCGTTTCGGATACATCCAAAAGCCCGTATTTTTTTCATGAGGTCGATGAGAAATCAGATTATCAGACGCGAAACATGGTTGACGTTCCAATCAAGATTCAGGATCGGATGATAGGTGTTTTGTGCGCCGTTAATAAAAAAGAAGGGGGATTTGACCAGACGGATGTTGATCTGATGAGTACGATTGCAAATACTGCCGCCCTTCCCATTGAAAATGCCAGGATTAACGAGGAACTCAAGCGTTCCTACGAAGAGGTAAAGAGCTTGAACAGGGCAAAAGATCGAGTCATTCATCACCTTTCCCATGAACTGAAAACGCCGATTGCTGTTATGTCGGCCTCTATGGGTCTCCTGAAAAAAAGGCTTTCGACTCTTAAAGATCGAAGCTGGGAAAATATATTCAGTCGAACCGAAAGAAGCATCAATCGTATTCTTGAAATGCAATACGAGATAGAAGATATCCTGCGAGAAAGAAATTATAGAACATACAACATGCTTTCAACCCTCCTTGACGCCTGTACTGATGAACTGGAGGTATTGATCTCTACGGAACTGGGCAAAGAGGATGCTGCTAAAAATGTACGCCGGCGTATTGAGGAACTATTTGGACCTCGCGAATCTGTTTCTGAAGAAATAAGGCTGGATAATTTTGTCAAGGATAGAATTGAAAAACTTCGATCAATGTTTGCACATCGTAAATGCCGACTGGTAACAAACGTTAAACCTGTTCAAACGATACATATTCCGCCCGATGTTCTATCAAAGATCATTGAAGGCCTGGTTCGCAACGCTGTTGAAAATACTCCGGATGGAAGTGTAATCGAAGTCAAGGTAAGTCAGGGAAAAGAAGGGCCTGAATTCGAAGTAAAAGACTTTGGAGTTGGGATAACTGATGAAAACCAGCGGCTTATTTTCGATAATTATTTTAC
>JAUWOH010000410.1 GCA_030612225.1 Desulfobacteraceae bacterium | reverse complement strand
CTTCTTGCTCAAGATCGTCCACAAAACTCGGCCATGGTCCGGACTTAAGCTGATCCAACAAAGGGGTCTCATGTTTTGCCATCGTATTACCTCCATTCGTTATTGAAATTAACAACTGAGACTATAAATAATTTTTTATTTACCTTTTCGGGTAAGTTGTGGTCACCTCCTCTCAAATTGCTGTTTATTCTTTAAAAATTATAAATATATTTTTTGTATAGGCTTTCTCTTGATGCAAATATAATATATAGAATCAATTTTTTTCCTTGTCAATAAAAAAGCTGCCGCAGATTCTTGAAAGTCCATAGTTCTGTCTTTCTCCCTCTTGCCAGGGCGTCTTGTCGAGGCGTAGCTTAGAAAGCGTAGTCTGAAGCCGGAGGCGAAGCCTAGTTCTGCACCCTAAACTATGCAATATTATCAAATTCTAACTTACCTCTAATATTTCTCTAACATTCCAGGATTAGTTTCCCTTTATCAAATTTATTGTGATCAGGTTTTTACCGGAAAAGGAGGTGATAGGGAGAGACTAACTAAATATTCACATTTTCCTAACACAAATCTAACAATTATCGACTATTGTAGTCTTAAAATCACGGAGGAAAGAAAGATGAAAAAATCCATTTTAATTATTGTTTCATTATTGGCAGTCGTAATTACAATAAATCCCGCTTTTGCAGGCAAGCTTGTAATTAAAGGATCAACAACCGTGCTTCCAATTGCTCAAAAGGCTGTGGAAGCCTATATGAGGGAACATCCGGATGTAAAAATCTCCCTTTCAGGCGGTGGTTCAGGCAACGGAATTAAAGCCATCATCGACGGATCAACTGATATTGCAAATGCTTCTCGATTCATCAAAGACAAGGAAGTAAAACTTGCCCATGAAAAAGGCGTTTATCCGGTTCCTTTTGCTATAGCTTATGATTCCATAATTCCTGTGGTACACCCAAGCAACAAAACAAATAATTTAACCAGGGATAAGCTGAAAGCCATATATAAAGGAAAGATAAGAAATTTCAAAGAAATCGGCGGCCCCGATCTTAAAATTGTTGTTATATCAAGAGACACTTCGTCCGGCACATACGAGACCTGGGCAAAAAAAGTCATGAAAAAAGAACGGGTGACACCCAGGGCACAGGTTATGGCTTCAAACGGCGCAATCGTACAGACTGTTTCAAATAACAAACACGCCATGGGATACATCGGTATAGGATATCTTAACAGAAACGTGAAACCTTTGAAGGTTGATGGAATAGAAGGATCTGAAGCCACAACGCTAAACGGCACCTACCCCATCTCAAGACCTCTTTTCATGTTCACAAAAGGATGGCCAAAGGGAGATACCTTGAATTTCATCAATTTCATGCTTAATCCCAAAAAGGGCCAGAAGTATGTGAAAGAAGCAGGGTATGTTAAATTGTACTAGCATTACGTTTTCTCATTATTGTTTAATCGAAACATTCTACCTCAACCCACAGTCATCTCTTCCTTGTCAAAGAGCCCGTTTTTAATAGGAAAGTGGGAGGCAGGCAAAGCACATGGCAAAAACATATTCAAATTAAAATATGCGGGCTGTGCGCTTTGCACATTAATACAGGAGAGCCGGTTTCAAAATGTTTCCCGCTTACAGCGGGATTCAAGATCAAGTCGAAGATCCCGGACTTTGAGCGGGAGAAGGCGAAAATTTTAACCACAGGAATACATGTAGTATTTCGAGGATAGCGCTAAAGCTTCACTAAAGTGCCAAAATTTGAGCCTGTCGAAGCGTAGCGTAGATCCCGCTCATCGGGGACGCAGATATTGGGCAGATAAGCGCAGACTTCGAAAGGGAGCGTTTTGAAATTGGCTCAGGAGCATAAATGGCACTAAAACGGCAGACAGTAGAGAAGTCAGTACAGAAAATATTTTTCAAAATTGCAATGGCTTCCATCACCACCCTTTTTTTAATCATGGTTTTTCTTTTCAGGGAAGGCCTGCCGATTTTTAAAACTGTTTCCGTAAAAGAGTTCGTTTTCGGGCATTACTGGTATCCTACTTCCGAACCTCCTGATTTCGGAATATTTCCACTTATTATCGCTTCTTTATCTGTGACTTTGGTTTCAGCGGCAATATCCATACCACTTGGTGTAATGACTGCTGTTTACCTTGCTGAAATGGCATCTAAAAAGGTTGCTGAGATTACCAAACCTGTTGTTGAACTTCTGGCAGCTCTTCCTTCCGTAGTTATCGGGTTTTTCGGCATGGTTCTGGTTGCCCCATTTCTTCAGAGAGTTTTTAATATTCCCACAGGACTTAATATGTTTAATGCTGCCTTAATGCTGGCATTTATGTCGATCCCAACTATATGCAGTATCTCTGAAGATGCCATACACAGCGTACCTGTCGCCCTGAAGGAAGCTTCCATGGCCCTTGGCGCCACGCACCTTGAAACTATTATAAGGGTGATTCTGCCTGCATCCATTTCAGGAATTAGCACAGCGGTTATATTGGGCCTGTCAAGGGCTATCGGAGAAACCATGGTGGTTCTTATGGTTGCAGGAGGAGCGGCCATGCTGCCTGAGTCAATTTTCGATCCGGTGAGGCCGATGCCCGCCAGCATTGCTTCTGAAATGGCGGAAGCTCCGGTAGGGGGAGAACATTACTATGCCTTATTTGCAACAGCAATCGTCCTTTTTTTATTTACCTTTATCTTTAATGTCATTGCAGATCATATTGCATATAAATATAAACAGACAGGTGAAGCATCTTTGTAGCTGTAGCGTTTAAAGTGACTAAAGTGTCTAAAGTGAGCTAAAGTGACTAAAGTTAAGGAATTTTGTCTATTCTATTTTTATTAAAAAGATGGCTTGCCGGGGCGTCTTGTCAAGGCGTAGCTTGGAAAGCGTAGACTGAAGCCAATCAGGCTTCACCTTTGGTTACGCCGCGATAAGAGGCGAAGCCTGGAGCGGAGCGACACCACAACTTTAGTCACTTTAGACACTTTAGCTCACTTTAGGCACTCCTATTTTTTTTACACAGGCAGAAACTATGGCAGCTATTTTAGGGTAAAAATTTAAGTCAGAAACGGTCCGCAAACAGGCAGATATCACGACTGTTACTGATCCAGCTCAATCCGTTTCGGGTAGTCGCCGCAGAAAAGTATTTCAGGCTCTTACTTTTTCCCTTTTCCGTGTAGCAGCGTTTATCAATGGCATTGCGCTGTTTAT
>JAUWOH010000306.1 GCA_030612225.1 Desulfobacteraceae bacterium | reverse complement strand
AAACAGCGGGAAAAAGACGGATTTCCGAAAAAGATAAACGTCGGGCGGCTGATCAAACCAGGAAGGGGTGGCAAGGATAAGGTTGTTATCATTCCCACAACCGTAGAGGAAAAATTTATTCATGACAGTTTAAGAGAGGCTGCGGATGAAGCAGAGCCATCCGGCGGAACAGGAGATGGCGAAGAAGGCGAAGTTATCGGCGAACAACCGGTTAGGGAAGAGGGTGCTGCCGGGGCAGGGCCTGGAGAAGGAGAGAGCGGCCCTCACGAAATGGAGTCAAGCGCTTACGACCTTGGCAGAATTCTCACTGAGAAATTTGAGCTCCCCAACCTCAAAGATAAGGGCAAAAAGCGATCCCTGACACGTTATACCTATGATCTTACAGATAAAAATCGTGGATTCGGGCAGTTTCTTGACAAGAAAGCAACCTTGCGGAAAATTCTTGAAACAAATATTACCCTCGGTAATGTGCCCGATGTCAGCGATATCGACCCGACACGCTTTTTAATTTCCCCATGGGATAAGGTCTATCGAATTCTCTCCCGGGAAAAGGACTACGAGTCTCAGGCTATGGTTTTTTTCCTGAGAGACTACTCAGGTTCCATGGCAGGAAAACCGACTGAGCTCGTTGTGGCCCAGCATGTATTGATTTACAGCTGGCTCATGTACCAGTATGACATGCAAGTGGAAACCCGTTTTATTCTTCATGACACTGAAGCAAGTGAAGTCAAAGATTTTTACACTTACTATAATTCAAAGGTTGCAGGAGGCACTAAAGTGGCTTCTGCATACAAGCTAGTTAACGAAACCGTAGAAAAGGAAAACCTGGCCAGAGATTACAACATCTATGTATTTCACGGCACAGATGGGGACGACTGGGACACAGAAGGCAAGGAAACTATTCCGGAGCTGAAAAAAATGCTGGCCTATACCAACAGGATAGGAATTACCATTGCCCGGCACTCATATGATTCGAGTCAGGCTACTGAAGTTGAAAGATACTTAAAAAATTCAAATCTGCTGACCGAAAAGAAAGATTTCCTCAGACTCGACGTCATGGCCGAAGATGCAGATGAACCGCGGCTTATTGAAGGAATAAAGAAGCTGATTGGAGAGTAAAGTGACTAAAGTGTCTAAAGTGAGCTAAAGTGCCTAAAGTTAAGGAATTCTGTCTATTTTATTATTATAAAAGATGGGCTTGCCAGGGCGTCTTGTCAGGGCGTAGCTGGAAGCGTAGCCTGAAGCCAATCAGGCTTCACCTTCGGTTACGCCGCGACAAGAGGCAAAGCCTGGAGCGAAGCGACACCACAACTTTAGACACTTTAGTCACTTTAGCTCACTTTAGTCACTCTTATTTACTATGGAATTAATCGATCAACATACTAAAAAAATCATGGAGGGATGCAAGGAGAGAGCCCTTGATGTCGGTCTGCGATTTCAGGATGAGACCCTGGAATATATTGTTACAAACAGGGACCTGCTGGAACTGTCACCCAAGGTTATGATTCCGACCATGTACGACTACTGGGTTCATGATGTTCAGGTCTTGCAGGGAAAAGGCAGGTATGAACTTTATCCCAGCAACCCCTATGAAACGGTCATTAATACCCGGCCGGCCATCTCGTTTTATAATGACAACAACCCTGACTGGCTGAATGTAATGATTTTTTATCACGTTCTGGCCCATATCGATTTTTTTCAGAACAATCAGTACTTTCGTCATACATGGGACTATGATTTTACAGGCCAGGCCCTGGCGGACAAACGTTTGATCGCCAGACTCCGATCTGAAAAGGGAAGATGGCTCGATTACATTATTGAATTTACCCGCAGTCTTGATAACCTTGTCGGATACCATGAGCAGCTCTCGGTTTTGAATCGTTCTCCTGTAACTGCTCCTTCAAATATTCTGGATTTCTATTTTGATGTGTTTCTGCAGATGGTTAAAAAATCTAAAATCAGTGAATATATTAAAGAAATCGAAAGATACAACGATTGCATAAAAAAGCACGGTTACCGGGGCGAAAAACACTTCTTTTCCGAAATACGCACGAAACACCCCGAATTTGATGCAATATACAAAAAAAGCCTTGATGAGAAGTCCGAGAATAAATTTGATCTAATTCAATATATAATCGAACATTCCGACTTTTTAAAAAAGAATGAAAACAACTGGATGAAAGCGGTTATGGAAGTAGTTCGCAAGACATCCCTTTTCTTTCAGCCGCAAATCAGAACCAAAATCATGAACGAAGGATGGGCCAGCTACTGGCACGAAACCCTTTTCCTGAAAGATGAACGCATCAGAGGACATGAGGTAGATTTTGCCCGGGTACATGCATCAGTTACATCTCTGCCCCGTGTGGGGCTAAATCCCTATGCTTTAGGAATGCGCCTTTTTTATTACATAGAGGAAATTGCCGATAAAGGCAAATATTCCATTGAATTTAAGAAGCTTCTGGATGCTGATAAACGAGAGGCGTTTGATGCAAATACAAGAAAGGGAAAAGAATTTATCTTTAAAATTCGTGAGAACCTGTGTGATTTTCTGTTTGTAAATACCTTTGTTGATCAGGATTTTATCACCGGCAACAAACTTTTTGTTTCCGGCCGAAGATTGAACCAGGCCAAGAATGTCTGGGAGTTTTACGTCAAGAGCAGGAAGGCTAAAGATTATCGCAAAATGCTGCTGGACACCCTCTACCATCCCCCGCATATTGAAATCGATCCGGAAAAAAGCAGTAATAATACTTTATATCTTGTGCATCATTTTGAGGAAAAGCCTCTGGTAAAAGAATTTATTTCCAACACAATGATGGGAATTGAATATCTCTTGGGTGGCCCGATCAAGCTTGAAACAAGTGAGATCATACCTGCACCGCCACAACCGCCCGCCGGTTTTATTCCCGGATATCCCATCCCGGTAAAAGAAGAGCGAAAAAAACCGGAAATAAAATGGCAGCGTGTTTTATATACCATGGAAAATCGAAAGATTTCCAAAAAGAATATTTAACAATGTAAAGAATCCACCCACGAAGGACGTGGCATTGATTTCTCCACGAAGGGGTTGTTGGATACACCAAGTTTAAAGTGACTAAAATGCCTAAAGTGAACTAAAGTGTCTAAAGTTAAGGAATTCTGTCTATTTTATTTTTATAAAAAAAGATGGAGCAAAGCGATACCGCAACTTTAGGCATTTTAGGCACTTTAGCTCACTTTAGGCACTCTTTGAGATTTACTCAGGCAAAGCCAATTATCTCTGACCACGCACAAAATACGTGGTTTTAAAAATTGAATAAAACGCCATGGATAAAATTCAAAAAGCAATGCAGCATCTCAACAAGACTATGGGTAAATGGGACCAACGCACCCCTGTTCCCTTTAATGAATTTCTTAAAATACTTTCTTCCGGGCCTCATGAAGTGGTTCGCAATGTCTTCCAGTTGTTTCACGACATGGTCAAGTCCTATATCGAGGAAGGTGTCGATGAATATCCTGATGACCCCGAATCGATTCATTATGCAAACTACGATTGCACCAGGCTCTTTGCTGAAGGTGCAGACCACCCGTTTTTTGCCGACAGGCTTTTTGCCAACAGGTTGGTCAATCTTGTCGAAGCCTTAAAGCGTGGTGCGCAGCAAAACAAGATCTATATATTTGAAGGTCCCCCGGGCTGCGGCAAAAGTACATTTTTAAATAATCTTCTAAAAAAATTTGAGGAGTTTGCCAATACCCAGGAAGGATTACGCTTTGAAACAGTTTGGCGGTTTGATAGTAAAATGATGAGCGGTTTTGCGGAAAATGAGGCTGCCCCCCTTTTGGATAAATTATCTCAACTACTTGATACCCCACCCCTTGAACGTGATCCGATTCTTAAACAGCAAGATACATTTTATTTTAATGAAGATTTTATCGAAATACCCTGCCCCAGTCATGATAACCCTATATTAATGATACCCAAAGAACATCGCCGGGGATTTTTAGATGATCTGTTTAAAAATGATGAATTCAAGTGGAAGCTTTCCACAGAAAAAGAATACGAATGGGTATTCAGGGATAATCCATGCACCATTTGCAGTTCTTTGTACGAAGCCCTTTTAAACAAATTTAAAAGCCCTGAAAAAGTTTTTGAAACGATATACGCCAGGCCTTATAAATTCAACAGGCGGCTTGGCGAAGGCATCAGTGTCTTCAACCCCGGTGACAAACCCATGAGGCAAGACATCATGAGCAATACCATGCTCCAGAAACGAATAAACAGCCTCTTAAGGGACAGCAACCAGGTTAAATATATTTTTTCACAATATGCAAAGACCAACAACGGGATT
>JAUWOH010000068.1 GCA_030612225.1 Desulfobacteraceae bacterium | reverse complement strand
ATAATTCGTAAATCCATTACATTGGTGTTGGTAGGGCCTGTGATAAGCAGGTCATCGAGCTGCTTAAAAAAATGGTATGAGTCATTATTTAACAGGAAATTCAAAGGGTTTAGATCCATATTTTCTGCTCGTTTAAAGGTGTTGGTGTCTGCTATTGCACCGGCAGCATCAGTGGGGCCGTCACCTCCATCTGTTCCACCGCTGAGAACAACAATATTTTTTCTTTCTGCAATATCTATTGCCGCAGCCAGAACAAACTCCTGGTTTCGCCCTCCAAGTCCGCTACCTGTAATATTTACAGTGGTTTCTCCACCGGAGAGAATGCAGGCCGGTGGCGGTATGGGGTTGCCGGTTTTCAGTATCTCTTTTGCTATTGCAGTGTGAACCTTAGCAACGTCTCTTGTTTCGCCTTCTATCATGGAAGAAAGAACAAGAGTTGTATAGCCCAATTTTTTCGATTCCTGCTTTGCAGCATTTATTGCTTCCATATTACTTGCAATAATCAGGTTGTATGTATTTTTAAAAACTTGGTCCCCTTCTTTAGGTGTTTCGGGGACTTTGCCTGAGGCTCCTTTCCTGATATGTGATACAACGCTTTTTGGTATATTATTTGTTATCTTGTATTTTTCGAAAATTTCCATGCATTCTTCAAAAGTGCTTGGATCAGGAACGCCAGGCCCTGACGCAATTACGTCCAGATCATCTCCGACAACATCAGAGAGTATAAGAGAAACCATGTTTCCAGGATATGCTGCCTTTGTAAGCCTTCCTCCCTTTATTCCGGACGTGTGCTTTCTGATTGCATTGATTTCGTGAATAGTGGCGCTACATGAAAGGAGAATCTTTATAGTATCCTGCTTGTCTTTTAATGTTATTCCTTCAGCCGGCAGGACAAGAAGGGCCGAACCTCCTCCTGAAATAAGACAAAGCACCAGGTCGCCTTTATCTGCACCCTCAACAAGATTTAAAATTTTTCCAGCTCCCTGCATTCCATTTTTATCAGGCACAGGGTGTCCGGCCTCTATGAGCGTGATACGGTTAAGACTTGCAGTATGACCGTACTTTACATTGATGATTCCGCGGGTGATATTTTCACCGAGTATATCTTCTATGGCCGCAGCCATGGGAGCAGTCGCCTTTCCCGCCCCTGTTACAAAGATGTTCTTAATACCGGAAAGGTCGTATTTTCTGTTTCCGATAAAAAGATTATCACCTTCACGCCGGCAACATCGTTTCACGGCTAAGCCGGGTTCTGCAGCTTCCAGGCCTTTGTTAAAAATCCTGACAACATCATTGCGCATTTTAGAAATATCATTAGATAGAGAGTCCATGCCGACCTTGTATTCTTAGAAAAATATATGTAAATGGTTAAATGAAAATGTGTAGTTGTGAGTCAATGTCATTAACTTGAGCCAGTTTCAAAACGTCCCATTTTGCCCAATCTCTGCGTCAGGCTCAAATTTTAATCCTCGAAATACTACGTGTATTCCTGTGGTTAAAATTTTCGCCTTCCTTGACCTTGAACAAACTGAAACGTTTTGAAATTGGCTCACTTAAGTGATTATTGAGTGATTATTGATTATTGAACCGCAGAATATCGAACAAGGAATATCGAATTTCGAAGTGTTTTTCCTTACTTCTGCGGTTCGATATTCGATATTCATAAATTACTTGAAAATTAGATTAAGGATTCGCGCAAAAATAAGTTTAGACTTCAGGTGTATGGATTTAGGTCATCTCTCCCGAATTTCTACTTTCTAATTTCAAGTTTCAAGCCGTGAACGGCTACCAATCAATTCCTTAGTTTCAAGGGCTATCTTTAATTCTTCGTTTGTTGGAACAACCAGGATATTGACTTCATTGTCCGAAGAATTGATTTGTATAGTCTTGTTTCCCATGTCTCCCCGGCTCTTATTTTTGTTTATGTCAATTTTAATTCCAAGTTTCGTTAATCCCTGACAGCAAAGAGCACGGATATCCTGGGCATTTTCTCCAATACCTCCTGTAAAAACGAGACAGTCCAGACTTTCAAGAACAGCAAAATATGCGCCGATATATTTTTTTATGCGATAACAGTAAATCTCAAGAGCAGTTTTTGCCATGGGTTCACCTGCGTTTTTTTTCTCAATAACTTCGCGCATATCGTTTGTGCCGCAAATCCCCTTGAGTCCGCTGTCTTTATTAACCAGGTCATCTATTTCCTTAAGAGACATTTTAAGATGATTTGCAAGGAAAAAAGGTAATGCAGGGTCTATGTCACCACAGCGTGTCCCCATTACAAGTCCTTCAAGGGGTGTCATTCCCATAGTTGTGTCAGCGCACCTGCCATTTTTTAAGGCTGCCATACTTGCACCATTCCCAAGATGGATAGTGATCATATTTAATTCACTCAATGGTTTGCTCAAATAATCAGCAGCTTTTTGCGCAACATAACCGTGAGACGTTCCATGAAAACCGTATCTTCTCACTTTATGTTTTTCATATAATTCGTAAGGGAGAGCATATAAATACGCTTTTGGAGGAATACTCTGATGAAATGCAGTGTCAAATACCGCAACCTGTAGAGAATCCGGGAAAATTGTCTTTGCGACCTCAATTCCCGTCAAATTGGATGGATTATGCAAAGGGGCAAGCGGGATGTTCTTTTTAATTGCTGTGATTACTCCCCTGTCAATAATTGCAGGAGCCTGGAACTTTTCTCCGCCATGGACAACTCTATGGCCTATTGCCCTTATCTCAGATTTTTCCTTAATAGAACCATATTTTGAATCCAGCAGCAAATTAACAATTTTGAGCAGGCCTTTGCGATGATCGGGGATAGTCTCTTTTATGACTTTTGTCAGGCCGGTTTCTTTTTCAACGTGTTTGATATGGGTGAGTTTTCCTGTGGATTCACCAATTTTTTCAGCTAAACCTGAGGAAAGGGCTTTTTGTCTGTCCATGTCGAACAGCTGATACTTTATTGAGGAACTGCCCGTGTTTATGACAAGTATCTTCATATCAGCCCTTTTTCAGCCTGTGCCTGAATTGCAGTTATAGCAACGGTGTTAACAATATCCGTTACACTGCATCCCCGGCTGAGGTCATTTACAGGTTTATTGAGACCCTGAAGAACAGGGCCGACGGCAACTGCTCCTGCTGTTCTCTGTACAGCCTTATAGGTGTTATTTCCTGTGTTCAAATCTGGAAAGATAAATACCGTGGCATTTCCCGCAACTTTGCTTTTCGGCATTTTGATTTTTGCAACAGACGGATCAACGGCAGCATCGTACTGTATAGGTCCTACAACTTTTATATCAGAGCCGGATTTTTTTAATATTTCCCTGGCAATTTTAGTTGCCTGGTCAACTTTCTCAACGTTTTCTCCTTTTCCCGATTCGCCGGTTGAATAGGAAAGCATTGCAACCCTTGGTTCAATTCCGAATAACTTTGCGGTTTGTGCGGAACTGACAGCGATCTGGGCAAGCTGTTTTGCATCAGGATTCGGATTAATGGCACAGTCTCCGTAAACCAGGACTCTATTTTTTAAACACATGAAAAATACGCTGGAAACAATTGAAAGCCCGGGTTTTGTTTTAATGATTTGAAAAGCAGGGCGAATGGTGTCTCCGGTTGTATGAACACTGCCGGAAACCATTCCGTCTGCATGACCTTTATATACCATCATAGCTCCGAAAAAACTGACATCACACATGATATCATGGGCACTTTCCATTGTGATGTCTCTGTGTTTTCTAAGATCATAATAGGTATGGACATAATCTTTAAAAAAAGCACTTTTTTGCACCTCAATGATATTATAACCTTTCATCCTCAGTCCTATTCGTGAAATCTTTTTACGGATTTCATATTCATTGCCAAGCAGAGTTATATTTACAACTTCTTTACGAAGCAGTATTTCAGCAGCCCGCAGAATCCTTTCTTCTTCACCTTCAGGCAGGACAATATGCTTTTTATGCATGCAAGCTTTTTGAATAAGGCTGTATTCAAACATTTTCGGTGTGATAATCGAGGTTGTGGTTTTTACAATCTTATCTCCCAATTTATCAACATTAACATTTTTTTCAAAAACTTCCAAAGCTCTGGTTATCTTTCTGTTGTTACCAGGTGAAATTGCAGCATGAATATTGTCAATTATCCTGGCTGCTGGAAAGGTGTTCTCCTTTACACTGAGAATGGGTACCATAACGGAGGCACCTTCGATCAACTTGCATAAGGCTTTTTCCGGTTTTAAGCCGCCGGTTAAAATAATTCCTGAAATATTCGGCATGGACATGGATGCAACTGAAGAAAGACAGGCAACGATAACATCACACCTGTCTCCGGGAGTTATAATAAGGGTGCCCTGTTCGATTCTTTCCAGGAAATTTCTGAGCTGCATTGCTGCCACTGTGAAGCTGTAAACGTGTGTGTTTAATTTATCCTTGCCGTATAAAATCTCAGCATCTAAAATCGTGGCAATTTCTCCCACCGTCGGATTTCCGAGGGAATTTTCATCCGGTATCATATAAACCAGGCCTGTTTGCCCCATACCCTTCCTTTTTAATTGCCTTATAAGCTTTTTTTCATTTTCAGGATCTGCACGATTAACAATTGTAGCGATAACATTGCAATCTTTTTCACATAAGGAATCAAGGGACATTTTAATAGATCTAAGGGTTTCGGCAACCGGTTTATTATGTGCATTTGCAACCAGTAAAACAGGACATCCCAGGTTTCTGGCTATTTCGGCATTGATATCAAATTCAAAGGCGGATGTGGAACCCCCAAAATCGGTGCCTTCGCATAAAACAAAGTTGCAATTCTTTTCTATTTCTTTGTATCTGTTATAAATGCCCTCAAGAAGTTCTTCGTGCCTGCCGGAAGTGATAAGTTTATTTGCCTGTGCCGTGGTATATGCGTACATCTTCCTGTATGGAAGTTTCAGTTTGTAATATGATGAGATCAGCCTGATATCGTTATCTTTCTTGCCTGGTTTGACATTTATAAGAGGCCGAAAGAATACAACTTTTTCAACGGCTCTCATCAAAAGTTCCATTATTCCAAGTGAAACCACTGATTTTCCGCTTCTTGTTTCAGTGGCGGTTATGAATAGGTTTTTTGACATGAATTTTAATCATCCTGGCCGATCGTATGAATCTTGATAAGATTTGTTGAACCGCTTTTCAGGGCAAGGCCTGTAACAATGATCATAAGATCATTCTTTTTTGCAAATTTATTGCTGACTATAATTTTTTCACCTGCTTCTATTATACGTTTTGTGTCATTAATAGGAGGGATCAACAAAGGTGTGACACCCCAGACAAGAGACAATCTGTTGTAAATTTTCCTCAAAGGTGAAAATGCATAAACAGGACTGGAGGGTCGTTGCTTTGAAATCAGCTTTGAAGTTTTTCCGGTTATGGAAAATGTAACAATTGCCTTTGCACTTACCTCGTGGAGAATGTTTACGCTGGATTGCGCAACAGCATGTGTCACCAGGTCACGATAGTCTTTCCTGTATTGAATATTATATTTCATGAAAGGCGAGCTTTCAGTTTCAGAGGCAATTCGGGCCATCATCCTTACTGTTCTGGCAGGATATTTTCCCACCGCGGTTTCACCTGAAAGCATTATGGCATCAGTGCCGTCATAAATAGCATTTGCTACATCAGATGCTTCAGCCCTGGTAGGGATAGGATTGTTCGTCATAGTTTCAAGCATCTGGGTTGCTGTTATGACCGGCTTGTTTGAATATATGGTTTTTTGTATGATCTGCTTTTGAATTCTAGGGACCATTTCCGGTTTCATCTCAACACCAAGGTCCCCTCGCGCTACCATAATACCGTCAGCAAATTTCAGTATTTCATCCAGATTATCGACTGCTTCAGGTTTTTCAATTTTTGCAATGACCGGAATATCGGATTTATATTTTTTTAATAAGGATTTAATACGTTTAAGATCTTTTGCATTTCTAACAAAAGAAAGTGCAAAGAAATCTACTTCTTGTTTAATACCAAAAAGAAGATCTTTTATGTCTTTTTCAGTTAAAGAAGGGGCGGAGACTTTAACGCCCGGCAGATTTATTCCTTTGTGTTCTTTCAGTTTTCCTCCAATGATAATCTTGCAAGCAACGGTATCTTTGGTTTTGGATAAAACCTTTAATTCTATGAGCCCGTCATCAATAAGTATTTTGTCTCCTTTTTTTACATCTTTTGATAAATTCTTATAAGTGGTTGAAACAATATCTGCACTACCAGACACTTTTTTTGAGGTTATTTGAAATGCTTTATTTTTCCTCAGCAGGACAGGTTTGCCGTTTTTTAACATGTCTGTTCTTATTTTGGGACCCTGAAGATCCAGGAGTATCCCAACAGGTCTGTTCATCTCTTTAGAAAGGGCACGTAAGTTACCGATAACTTTCTCGTGATCTTTATAACTGCCGTGTGAAAAATTAAGCCTCGCCACATTCATGCCTGCCAAAATAAGATTTTTTAAAACCGGTTTGCTGTTCGATGACGGGCCGATTGTTGCAATGATTTTTGTTTTGTTAGTCATGATTATTCCTCTTGTAAGCAGAGTGTTAACTGTTTTTAGGAAATATTGCAAAAAAGCTGTAATTGCAATCCTTTATTTCAAAAGCATATCGGCCTTTTGAAAAAAAACTTTATCTGAACTCTTCTTTTGGTGTGATGAATTTCACACATTTGCTGTGATCTACATCATTGTGGTTTAGGCCCTTTAGTTATAGTCTTTTTTGTAACTGCTCAGGTTCAAAGTTCAAAGGTTCACGGTTCAATGTTTAAGAGAGATGAGACTTTTTACGACGCCATCAAGATTGAACAGTTAAAAAGAAAGGGAATATAATGAAAACTTATCTAAAAACAGCTAACACTGTACTAATAGTTGATGAATATCCGCTGTTTCGAAAGTCTTTGGCATTCCTTTTAGGAAAGATTTCCGGTTATAAAGTAATAGATGAAGCGGAATCGGGATCAGAAGGGTTAAAAAAAGCGATGAAACACAAACCCGATCTGATTATTATGGATATTTCCCTCCCAGACATGAGTGGTATCCATTTTATCAACAGACTAAAAGATTCTGGAATAAATTCTCGTATAATAATCGTAAGTCTGTACTCAGATGCGGTATATGTCTCCGAAGCGTTCAAATACGGTGTTAGTGGATACTTTTCAAAACTTTCCGATCTTGGACTGCTCGTTAATGATTTAAAGGTATTAAAAAGAGCTGAATTCCAAGCTTCCGGTTTGACCGGTGGTCTATGATTTTAAATACAAAAAATGACAATCCTAGGGCAAAATTGACGGTCTCGTAAAAAATATCCCCGATGGTGCCCGCAGGAAATGTCCTTGGGGTGCTAAGTAGTCCGCCGCAGGCGGACCATATACCCCCGCTAAAAATCAGCGGGATAAAAAGGCGGAGTGGTTTTTCAGGGACGAGACTATACGAATATAGTATGTCGACTTCCTGAAAAACCGCTACAACGAAGTAGATGGGACTTTTTACGACGCCATCAATTTTAATCAACACTTTAACCAGTCCTTTCACTTTTTATCAAGGCATAATTCAAAATGTCTCAGATTGTTTATAACATCACTTCATGAGATATGTTCTTGAATTTAAAATATGTTTGTAGGGTACAAATCGTTTTAATTAATGCCGGCACAAAAAAATATCGAGAAAAGCTATACATTGACAATAATTTTAGCCTTTGATATTTTAATATCAGTAGTTAATACTTATGTAAGCATTCACGGAACGTTGAAATTAGAAATTTCGTTTTCGTGCTTTATAACAGTTCATAGTTGTCAGTTCACGGTTTACAGTTATGCCTGGGCCTTGCCCTGCGTCTTGTCGGGGTGTAGCTGTAAAGCGTAGCCTGAAGCCATAGACGAAGCATGGGTCATTTCTTACAAATTTCTATTTTTCAAGTTTAAGTTTTAAGCCGTGAACGGCTACATGTTTATTCGGAGGAAAAAATGAGGATATTGAGAAAAGTAATTTTTCTGACGGTTTTGGCAATTTTTATCGGCTGTTCCGGCATCGAGGTCAGTCAGGATTACGATGTGGCGGCAGATTTTACGAATTTGAAAACATTTGACTGGTATCTGGCAAAACAGAAAAAGACAGGCGATTTACGAGTGGACAACCTCTTGCTCGACTCCCGTATACGCAAAGCTGTGGATAGGTTACTTGCCCAAAAAGGTTATCAAAAGATATCTCAGGGAACACCCGATTTTTATGTCGGATACAAGTATGCGATTTTTACAAGGATCGGTTCGGAACGTGTTAGTACTGGAATCGGGTTTGGATTTGGCGGGTCCGGCAGTTTTGGTGCTATCGGCATCGGAACAGGCAACGAGGTAAGAGAATATGATGAAGGAATGCTTGTGATCGACATCACTGATACTAAAAATGGCAAACTCTTGTGGCGGGGAACCAGCACTCGCCGTGTCTCCAGGCATTCAAACCCGGAAAAAATAACAAAAAAAGTAAACGAAAACGTTGAAAAAATTCTTGCTCAATTTCCTCCCCAGCCGTAAACGGAATTGTCAGTCTATTCTAAAATCCTCAATACAATTCCAAAACAGTTCCCAGCGATTCTATAATGCTAACTGAATTGTAAAAGTTTTGTCAAAGCAGATAAAGCTCATTGCATTCATTATGTGAAACAGTTCTAATGCTCTACGTAATTTCTAAGTATATGTATGAAATGGTATTCTTAAATACGATTACGTATAATGTTTTATTTTCACCGCAAAGCACGCAAAGAATCTTTTTTTTATTACTTTCCGCTGAGAGGGCGGAAAGCAATAAAGAATTCATCCCAACGGGAAAAGATAATTTGATATAAAAACATATAGTTGTAACGAGATTAACGCTGATTGATTTTCCTTTGCCGGCGTCCCTGTCCCGCAACAAGCGGGGTCAACGGCAAAGGAAAAAACTTTAAACTCTGCGTTCTCAGCGTCTTGAGCGACTTGTCGGGGCGTCTTGTCGGGTCGTAGCTTGAAAAGCGAAGCCTGAAGCTTGCAGAGCGAAGCCCGAAGCGGGCGGTGAAATAAAAGATGTCATCGAATTAACGAATTAGAGCACTAAGCGTAAAAGTACTTTAATGGTGATATTTCAATAGAAAGAGGAGAAAGTCGACATGTTCACTTGGATGCCTGGGCCGCAGCGCGGTATTGTGGCGCTGGGACTGATGGCGGTCAATACGATTTTTTGGTGCCTGCTGATTTTTATTGTTGCATTTTTCAAACTGATTGTTCCTATTGAGACCTGGCGGCGCTGGTGTTCATGCATACTTAACAAGATTGCCGTTTGTTGGATCTGGATGAACAACTTAAATCATCGGTTGACCACAAAAACGCAATGGAATGTGAATGGTCTGGATGCGCTGGACCGTCTTGAATGCTATATGGTGGTTGCCAACCATCAATCCTGGGCAGATATTCTAGTGTTGCAGAGAGTGTTTAATCGACGGATTCCGATGCTTAAATTTTTTCTAAAAAAAGAACTGATATGGTTTCCCATGCTCGGGTTAGCCTGGTGGGCGCTGGATTTTCCTTTTTTAAAACGTTATTCAAAAAAGTTTCTCAAAAAGCATCCTCATCTGGCCGGCAAAGATCTGGAAGCCACTCGACGTGCATGTGAAAAATATAAAAAAATGCCGGTTGCGGTGATGAATTTCGTTGAAGGCACCCGGTTTTCCAAAGCCAAGCAGAACGGGCAGCAGTCACCGTTCGCCCACTTACTGCGAGCCAAGGCCGGCGGGCTTGCTTTTGCTTTGTCATCCATGGATGGTAGAATTAACCGCCTGATAGATGTGACCATTGTTTACCCTAGGGGCAAAAAAAGCTTTTGGAATTATTTATGCGGCAATATCCGCGAAATCAAAGTGCGGGTGCGCCAACTTCCTATCTCTCAGCGACTGCAGGGCGATTATATTGGTGACCGTGATTTTCGCAGGGAATTTCAAAATTGGCTCAACGACTTGTGGACGGAAAAGGATCAGTTGATAACACAATTGCAATCTTGAGATGAAAGTGACTCCTCCCACCAACCGATTATTGAATCGTATCTTTCAAATAAAACCCCCTCTTTTCTTTCTATTTCCCTTATCCAGTCTCCAAGGGCCGAAGCATGATGGATAATCAAAGGGATACTGTGGTCAGGGAGTATATCGGTGGCAAGCGCATAACGGTCTATGACCTTCTGTATATTGTCTGAAGTTTTTTTGCTGTCCCACGGGGTAGGGTGGATGAAACCATGATTGCCTCCTTCGTTTCTCAGGTATCCGAAATGAGTCGGGAAATCGTTTTTAAGCTGTCTCATCAGGCGAACCGCTTTAAGGTTGGTTTCAACGTTCACTCCTTTATTTAGATTGCGCAATATCATGTCGTCGAAAGATTCAAAGCCCACAGAAGTTAAAATAATTCGCATTTCCATATTTTTTGCAAGTTGAAGAGCTTTTCTTAAATGCTCATCCCCCTTAATAAACCAGTCCGCCCTCATTGTGAGATTAATTTGTGAAAGATTAATCCCTTGCGACTTTGCTTCACCTAATAAAGCCGAAAGACCGGGCAAAGGATTTTCGTTTATCAACTCAAAGGGAATTTTTCTTCCGTCCGTTGTTTCAGGGAGACAAAGAATCTGGTCTATAACAGTATTAATGCCCAGTGCCCCGTAAAATCCCTTGTCCACCGCTACATCACAGAAGCTGCAACCTTTTAAAGGGAGACAGACTTTATTTTCGCCATTATTATTCATAAAGGCCGGATAATCTATCTCGATGGATTTTTGCCGGGCAGCATATGGGCACCCTATTTGTTGCAAGACCTGGCCGGTAGTGATCTTGTGAGGCACAAGGGCTGACTTTTTCAACCTGTATATATTATCCCAGGTTACCTTGCTTAAAAATTTCTCATCCCAACTCTTTTTAGGGTTATGAATTACCTTTTGGTATTTGTTCAAATAAAGGAGTCCGGGATTTTCCTGCCAACCTTCCTGATCCAGGTTTTGAATAAGGCCAATGGCCTGCTCTACCGGACCATGCAGGGAGAAAGAAAAATAATTTGAAAGACCCTGGAAGCGATGGGGGTGATCCTGCCAATTTTTCTCCCCCGAATAGTCAACATCAGCCTGTGGTCCTGCAAGGATTGTAACAGCCCCCTCGTCTTTTAATTCACCGGCAAAGGAAAAGAGATCTCTTCGGCCACTTAATGTCGAGAAACCTATTATGGGTCTGGCTCCTCCAAAATAATCAGCAAGAGCTTTTTTAAGAAGGGTTTTATCGTCATCCCGTGTTACAGCGATGACGATGCAATCAAAAGACGTGTTTTCCCGGATAACCATAGCTGCCATCTGAGGCCCGAGAAGGCCGTATGTTTCACCTGTAAAGTAACTGGTGATGATGGCTGTTTTCATTCCCACTTGTTGTTGCCGACATTTTTCAAATCTATATAGTCAACCGTTCCACGTTTGCCTATAAATGATGTTAAAAACCAGCTTATTATGCTGATTAAAAGGGAACCGAAAACAGCCGACCAGAAGCCATGAACTTCAAAACCGGG